>JALUMZ010000049.1 GCA_027055635.1 Campylobacteraceae bacterium | reverse complement strand
TGCCAACATCATGGATCTATTTTTAGAATCTCTACATGTAGAGAAAAATATCATATTTGGACACTCTTTTGGTGGAAAGGTAGCAACCTTGATGGATCCTGATATTTTAGTGCTTTTAAGTAGTGCTGGTATATTAAATAAAAAGAGTTTTAAGACAAAAGCCAAAATCAAAATATTTAAAATTTTAAAACCGTTATTTGGATCAAAATTCTATAATGTATTTGCAACAAAAGATGTTGAGGGTTTGAGTCAAATCATGTATGAGACACTAAAAAAAGTTGTAGATGAGGATTTTTCAAATATTTTTGCCAATTTTAAAAATAGAGCATTGATTTATTGGGGAAAAGAGGATGGGGCAGTGCCTTTGAGTAATGCTTATACTATAGATTCTTTGATAAAAAACAGTAAGTTGCGTGTGTATGAAGGAGATCATTTTTTCTTTCTAAAAAATGCAGGTCAAATTTGTCAAGATTTTCAAAAGGATATTTAGTTGCAATATTTTTATCTATTCACTCACATCATTTTTACTCTCTCTCTAGGATACTACTTTATGAGCGCAATGCAGTGGTATAGCTATAAAATAGAGCGCGTAGTTTTGCATTTTAACAGATATGACTGGCACTTTTATTTTTTTATTATTCCTATTCTTGTCTATTATTTCAGCGGTATATATTTTGTCTATTATTTTTATATATTGCTTATCCCAACTCTTATTTTGTGGCAAAGAAAATTAGACAAAAAACTCGTTTTTACTGCACGCATAAAAAGATTTTTTGGCTTCTTAGCTTTGGCTGTAATTTTTCAAGATACCTTGTGTTTTAGCAGTTCAAAATGCGCAATTTACGGTATTATATTACCTCTTTTCTTTTCATATCTTGCTAGTTATCTGTTTGAGAAAATTCTCTTTTATGATTACAAAAGAAAGGCACTTGCAAAACTTGATTCCAATAAAAACTTAAAAATTATAGCTATCACGGCAAGTTATGGCAAAACAAGCATAAAAAATTTTTTATATGAAGTACTTTTAAGTAAATATAGAGTTTACAAAACGCCAAGGAGCGTAAATACGCTAGCTGGAATCATTAAAGATATAAATGAAAATTTAAGCAATGATTTGGATTTTTATATTGTCGAAGCAGGAGCTAGACAAAAAGGCGATATAGATGAAATCGCTAAATTCATAAATCCACATATCGCCATAGTAGGACAAATCGGCGAACAGCATCTGGAGTATTTTAAAAGTTTAGAAAATATCAGAAATACAAAAATGGAACTTTTAAATTCAAACAGGCTTGAAAAATCCTTTATACACAATAGTGCAAATGTCAAACCAGATAAAAATATGACAATCTATGCAGAAAAAATCAAAAATATAGAAGCTGATTTGAGCGGTATAAATTTTCTGTTTTTACTTAATAATGAAGATATAAATTTTCACACAAAACTTTTAGGCTCTTTTAACGCAAATAATTTAGAAGTAGTTATTTTGGTGGCACTCTATCTAGGTATTGACATAGAAAATATCAAAAAAAGTTTAGAAAATTTGCAAGGTGTTGAGCATAGACTCCAAAAGATAGAGGCAAATGGCAAAATTATCATTGACGATAGTTTTAATGGCAATCTTGAAGGGATGCTGAGCTCTTATGATTTGGTGTCGACATACAATGGCAGAAGAGTCATAGTAACTCCGGGTATTGTAGAGAGTAGTGAAGAAGCAAATATAAAATTAGCTAAAAAAATAGATGAAATTTTTGATCTAACTATAATAACAGGCAAGACAAACTTAAAAATCTTAAACAAATATATAAGCAGAAGTGAAAAATTGATATTGAAAGACAAAGACAATCTGCAAAATATACTTGCCAACCACACATCAGCAGGCGATTTGATACTATTCTCAAATGATGCTCCAACCTTTATGTAAGACTTTAATATTTAAATTTTGTCTATTTTTTATTATAACTTTGTTATATTGTTATAGTATTATTATAACTGACCTTACACACTATACCTCTTTTTTGTTTGCTGATGATGTGATATAGTGCGTAAGGTCAGTTAAAAAAATTTTAGGGGGAGACATGAAGGCTGATAGTCTATACATATCATCATTAGAGCCTGCTGCAGGCAGTCTGATAATAACCATGGGAATTATGGAGTTATTGAAAGGAAAACTAGGAAGGGTTGCTTTTTTTAGACCTGTTATAGATGTATCTAGTGAAAAAGATCATGATACTTCTTTTGTACTAGAAAAATATGCACTTGATATGAACTATGAAGATGCTTATGGTTTTACTACACATGAAGTAGAAAACTTTATGGCAGAAAATAAATTTAATTATTTTATTGAATCTCTGTTAGAAAAATTTAAAAAATTAGAAAACAGCTATGACTTTGTGGTTGTTGAAGGTTTAAACAATTCCTCTTTTTCTAATAGTGTTGATTTTGACATTAATCTTGCTATTGCACAAAATTTAGGAGCTCCCTACATCAGTGTATTAAAAGGAAAGAACAAGAGTGCTATAGAGATATTTGATGAAATTTCCATAGAGAAAGATTCAATAAAAAATGCCGGCTGTACTCATATAGCTACATTTGTAAATAGAATTGATCCAAAAATTACAAATGAGCTTAGAGGCAATCTGCTATCTCTTAACACTAAAGATTCTCCAGTATATCTATTAGAGGAGGTAACCGAGTTAGATACTCCTACTGTTGCTGAAATCAAAAAAAATCTTGGGTGTATTCAGATACTTGGTGAAGAAAAAGACTTAAGAAGAGTTGTAAAACAGAGTAAAATTGCTGCAATGAAATTAGAAAACTTTTTAGAATATCTAGAAGATGGCGACTTGATTATTGTCCCGGGAGATAGATCAGATATAATCATAGGTTCACTCAGTTCTGTTTTTTCTAAAAATTATCCAACGATTTCCGGCATACTTTTAACAGGAGGTATCTTGCCTCATAAATCTATCAAAAAATTGTTCAGTGGATTTGATAAATGCACTATGCCAATACTGAGTGTCGAGGAAGATACATATACTACTGCTATGAAAGTTAAGGATGTGCCAGCTACTATCACTCCGCAAAGCGATAGAAAAATTGCTCTTGCCATGGGTCTTTTTTCATCTAATGTAGATACAAATTATCTCGGAAATAAAATAGTATCAGAAATTACGAGTGATACTATAACTCCTATTATGTTTGAATTTGGTCTTTTTGAGAGAGCAAGAAGCGATAAAAAAAGAATTGTTTTACCAGAGAGCGGGGATGAGAGGATACTAAGAGCTACAGAGATACTTCTTAGAAGAGATGTTGCTCAAATCATACTTCTTGGAGATAAAAAAGAGACTTTAGAAAAGAGCAAAACTTTAGGTATAGATATATCAAAAGCCACATTTATAGATCCTAAAACATCTCCATTGATGGATAAATATGTAAATATTTTTTATGAGTTAAGAAAGAAAAAAGGCTTGAGCCTTGAAGTTGCAAAACAATCACTTGAGTTAGACAGTTATTTTGCAACTATGATGGTTCATTGCGGTGATGCAGACGGTATGGTTTCAGGTGCAGTTCATACTACACAAGACACCATAAGACCGGCACTTCAAATCATAAAAACAAAACCTGATATATCTATCGTTTCTAGTGTATTTTTTATGTGTCTTGAAACTAAAGTCTTAGTATATGGGGATTGTGCAGTAAATCAAGATCCAAATGCCGAGCAACTTGCTCAAATAGCCATGACTTCGTCACAAACCGCGAAAATATTTGGTATTGAGCCTAGAGTTGCTATGCTTTCATACTCAACCGGAGATTCTGGCAAAGGCGATGATGTTGAAAAAGTCAGAGATGCTGCAAACATAGTAAAAGAGAAGATGCCTGACTTATTGGTTGAAGGACCTATCCAGTATGATGCCGCTATAGATAAAAAAGTGGCAAAAACAAAACTTCCAAATAGTAAAGTTGCAGGAAGAGCTACGGTATTTATATTCCCTGATTTAAACACAGGAAACAATACATACAAAGCAGTTCAAAGAAGTTCAGGTGCCATAGCTATAGGACCTGTTTTGCAAGGTTTAAATAAACCAGTAAATGACCTAAGCAGGGGTTGCTTAGTAGCTGATATCGTAAATACAGTTGCAATTACTGCTATACAGGCACAAGGAGTCTAAACCATGAAAATCTTAGTGCTAAACAGCGGAAGCTCTTCTATAAAATTTCAACTCTTCAATGCCAAAACAAATGAATCACTAGTAGCTGGCATTATAGAGCAAATAGGAGAAGAACTCTCCCATGCAAAGATAAAGTATGGCGACAAGGAGTTAGAGAGAAATATAGCTATTCCAAACCATAAAGAGGGTTTGGAGATTATGAATTCGCTTTTAATAGAGTCAAAAATCATAAAAGACTTGTGTGAGGTTGATGGCATAGGGCATAGAGTTGTACATGGCGGGGAAGAATTTTCAAAACCCGTAATCATAAATGAAAGTGTGATAAAACAGATAGAGAAACTTATACCGCTAGCGCCTCTCCATAATCCTGCAAACTTAGAAGGAATCAAGAGTTCGATTGAGCACTGTCCAAATGTTCCTCAAGTGGCTGTATTTGATACGGCTTTTCACTCGAGCATACCACCTCATGCTTATATGTATGCACTTCCTTATGAAACTTATGAGAAAGATGGGGTGCGAAGATATGGATTTCATGGCACTTCTCATCATTTTATAGTAAAAGAAGCAGCTAAATATCTAAATATAGATAAAGACAAATTAAATGCCATAACTCTGCATTTGGGAAATGGTGCTAGTATGAGTGCTGTAAAAAACGGAAAAAGTATAGATACATCCATGGGCTTAACCCCGCTTGAGGGATTAATCATGGGAACAAGATGTGGCGATATAGATCCTGCTATCATATTTTACCTAGCAAGAGTTGAAGGATTAAGTATAGATGAACTCGATAATATGCTAAATAAAAAAAGCGGGCTCAAAGGAATTTGTGGCAATAACGACATGCGAGAAGTCGGTGAAATGGCACAAAACAGTGACGAAAAGGCAAAGCTTGCACTAGAGATGTTTAGCTATAGAATCAAAAAATATATCGGTTCTTACTCCGCAGTTTTGGGTAGAGTTGATTGCTTGATTTTTACAGGTGGTATCGGTGAAAATGATATAGATGTAAGAAAAAACAGTTGCTCCAACTTGGAAAATTTAGGTATATCTCTGGATTTAGAAGCAAATAATCAAAGAGCAAAAGAGATATTGGAGATAAATAAAAAAGAGAGTAAAGTTAAGGTTTTGGTAATTCCAACAAATGAAGAGTTAGAGATCGCTTTACAGGTTAAATCTATGATATAAAATTAGGCAAGATTTTCATCTTGCCTACAATTAGTTACAAATTTTTTAGTGTTCGTTCAAAATCTCCGGCTATCTCTTCACCCGCTTCTTTTACATCTGAAGTTACCACATCGATCCAGTGTATGAAAAGAGTATCATCTCTTGCATCCATGGTTATAGTTCCGGGAGTCAAAGTTATGCTGTTTGCCAACATCAGTTTTTTGTAGTCCTCTTTTAAATTGGTTTTTATAGCTACAATTCCAGGATTTATAGGAAGTTTTGGGTCTATCACTCTTCTAGCTACATCCCAGTTTGCTAAAACCAAGGCTTTTAAAAATGTGTATAGATATATGATATATGCAAGAGGTCTAAATCGAAAACTATCACTACTAGGATAGTTTTTTACATATAGCATAGCTATGATAAAAGATACGATAAAGCCAGTTGAGAGTTCTTGAATATCAAAACTCATAGTAAGACCAACCCAGATTATAAATAAAAAAATAGTCCAAAATAAAAATCTCATGACGCTTCCTCCCCTATATTTTTATGATTTTTGGGCATATAGAGAAAGTTATCGGGATCACAATCTGCATGTGTGCAAATATTGTCAAGTTTGAGTGAGCCGGGAGGACACACATCGGTACAAAGTGAACACCAACAACATCTTCCATAGTCGATTCTTGGGATACATCCGCTTGTATTTTTCACATTGTATTCTCTATCGGGATGAATCATATCTATGGCATCATTCATACAAATCTCTTCACAACTTGCACATCCTACACAAGTTTCCAGATTATTTATATGAAAACCTCTATATCCAATGGGAATATCTTTTTTAACTTCAGGATATGTGAGTGTTCTAGGGTGCTCAAAAAGAGTTCCTATCGCACTTAACGGTGATAAAACACCTTTTACATCTATAGCCATAATTTTCCCCTTATCTTTCTATTTCCGGTGGGCAAATACCCAGCGAATTCATCGTCATTGCAACATCTGCCAATTCAGAATCTACCAACAGTTTCTCAAGTAATGTATATGCATGCACCAAGGAAGGCCCTCTTACCTGCATCCTTCTTATCTTTTCACTTCCATCACCTGCCATATAGTAACTCATAGCACCTCTTGCACTTTCTGTTTGCACATAAGTATCATCTGCAGGAAGTTTAAACTTTCTATGTTTTGGAATCTTTTGTAATATATCTCCTTCTTTGGGCATCTGTTTTATAATTTGTCTCAAAATTCTTATAGATTGAAGCATCTCATCTCTTCTGACGATTGCCCTTGCATAAACATCTCCATCTTGCTGTATCGGTATGTCAAAATCCAACTTATCATACATCAAGTATGGCATATCTTTTCTGACATCCTTTTGGATTCCGCAAGCTCTCATGGTTTGTCCTACATAGCCATTTTTTAAGACTTCATCCCTGTTTACCACACCTACTCCGATAGCTCTTTTTTTAAAGATGACATTATCAAAAAAAGTATTGTTATAGACTATAATTCTCTTTTCATAATAATCCAACAAATCAGATAGTTTGTCTAAAAATCCCTCAGGCAAATCTCTTCTTACACCGCCTGGAAAAGCATACATGTGATAGACTCTACCGCCTGTTAACTCTTCAAAAAGATCAAGCATATAGTCTCTATCGCATACTGACCACTGAGGTATGAGCCCGAGACCGATAGATCCTGCTTGTCCACCCATCCACAAGAACATAGTCGCTAGTCTTTGCATCTCTAAGACCATTGTTCTTATATATTTTGCTTTTTCGCTGATTTCAAGTCCTGCAAGATTTTCAACTGCTCTTGCAAAATTTTCTTCATTTGGATCAGGTTCGGGCACACAGATTCTACAAACAATTGTAAAAGCCTGTACAACAGTTCTTCGCTCAACAAGTTTTTCAAAACCTCTGTGAAGATATCCCACATGTGTTTGAGCTCTTTTTATGGTTTCACCGAGCAAATCAAGCTCCACACTCATATTTCCTGTAATTCCGGGATGTTGCGGTCCATGAAATATTTTGATAGTATTTTTCAGATCATTCTTCATTTTTAACCTCATCACTTGGATTGTTTTGTGCCTCAAGTGCCGCTTTTGCTTCGGCTTCTTGCTGTGCTTTTAGTTTTGCAGCTTTTTTTGCTTCTCTTTTCTTTTTCATCTCTTCTTTTGCATCAAGTGCATCATTTCTTTGTTCTCGGAAAGGGTTCATACTATTTACATACTCCAAAGTATCAAAATCTCTTCTTAACGGGGGCATATTGTCCCAATACTCCAAAGCAAAATCGATAAGTGTTGGATGTCCTGGAAAATCAACGCCGAACATTTCATGCATCTCTCTTTCCATTATCTCGGCCTGAGGCCAAATCGTATGCATAGTAGGCAAACTTGCATTTTCTCTTTGTATCTTTGTTTGAATCATAACCACATGATCTCTCTCTTCGGTTTGCAAACAGTATGTGATAGTAAAAAATCCATCTTCCAAGTCATCTCTGCAATTTATAGAATCTAGTGTGATATATCCGAACTCATTTAAAAAACTAAGTAAAAGTGATTCTAGTCTTTCAAAATCTATAGTAACACTATAGAGGTAATCTTGTTTTTGTACAAGCTCAAGTGATAATTTTTCTAACTTTGATGCCAAATCCATTATGCTTTACCTCCGCTTTTAAGATTGTACCAGTCGGTTTCATAAGATGGGTCTATATGACCTCCAAGCACTCTCTTCTGATTTTCTTTATAGAATTCAAAATTTTCATCATATTTTTCCCAGCCTGCTTTTTCTCCATTTCTAATTCTCTCTTGAAGAAGCACAAAACCGTCTATCACAGCTTCAGGTCTTGGCATACAGCCTGTAACTGATACATCTATAGGGAGATAATCATCCAATTTTTTTATAGTATTATAAGAATCCCAATACATACCACCGTTTATCGGACAACTGCCAAGAGTCATTATATATCTTGGTTTTTGCATCTGTTCATATGTTCTTATTACTCTTCTGAGAGTCTTGTATGCCAAATAACCAGACAAGATGATCAAATCAGCCTGTCTAGGGGTTGCTACACCTACAACTCCCATCCTTTCAGCATCATATCTGCTTGTGAAGGTTGGAGGCATCTCAATAGCACCACATCCAGTTCCATAGGCTACAACAAAGATACTTCTGCTTCTAAACCATCTAACTGCTTTTTCCATTATTTCATGAGTATTTGCCAAGCCACTCTCTTCAAATTTACATTTTAAGTTGCCGTCTAGGCTACTGCCGTAAAAACCACTTTCCATCATTTCTCCCTTATCCAAACCAAACGATTCTAGCAAGTCCCAAGACAGCTATCAGCGTAGGCAATTTCATCAAAAAATCAACTGCTTGTTCAACTTTGTATCTTCCATATACGATACCTATAAAGATAATAGCAACAAAAATAGTAAAAGTTTTAAGAACCAACATAACCAATGAATCAGCACCACCTAAAAACAGATCAACTATCAAAACAAGTTTTGCAAATGCAAAGAGCGAACCCTGACTCATAAGAAGCGCCAAAAATTTTCCGCTAAATTCTGTTCTAGGACCAGAATAGACCTCCTGAGGGGCTCCTGGAATATCAAATGGTGATGCACCAAAAAAACCAACCATAGATATCATAGCACCTATAAAAAGAAGAGGGTGATTGATGATATTTAAACCAGCTGTTTTTTGCACATCTATAATGTGCACTATATCGCTACTGTTCGCAGCTATGATTAAACCGACAACAGCTATGTAAAACGGCAATTCTAAACCGATGAGTCTGGTCAGACCTCTGACTACTCCCATAACGCCAAAAGGATTTCCGCCTGTTCCAACTGCAAGCGCATTTCCAAGAGGTCCAAGTACCATCAGATAAAGCAATACAAACAGATTTCCTTGGCTAGTTACGCTTCTTAAAAAATCGCTGTCACTAAAAACAGGAACCAAGACAAGTGTCAAAACAGCACCCGTAGCCATAATCACAGGTCCTAAATAAAACATCCAGCCATAAGAAACCGTATTGTTTTTTGAAAATAGTTTGATGCTATCATAAAATGATTGATACACGGTTGGACCATATCTACCTTGAATTCTTGCAGTTATATTTCTATATAGACCAAAATATATAAATCCAACTACATACGCCAACATGATAAGTAAAATAATTTGAAAAATCATCAGTTAACTCCTATGAAAAATAGTGTGCTGAAAAAGAGCAGGATTATAATCATGGTGTTATGTATATTTCCATAATACATCCTGCTAAAAAGTTCAGATGTTTTTTTGGTTTGTGTTGCCAGCGATTCGTAAAAAGAGGATGAACTTCTTTTAAGTATAGCATTTACAAATTTGATTCTATAAAGATCAGTCCCAAATCCAAAACCAAAGTGCAAGGATGTATCTTGTGTTGGAACTTCCCCACAATAGCTTATATCAAATCTGTTTAGATTATTTTTGGCTTTCGATTTGATTCTTGTGATGAGTAGAAGTATCAATACAAAAAACACAACAAAAGCGCTCATGATGAAAAATCCATTGAAACTACCGACTGCACTATTCATCACACCTAATCCGCTGTAAGGTATGGTTGAGAGTGAAAATTCCACCAATATAGGATTTATTATCTTTATAAATGCCCCTGGAAATGTTCCTGCTAATACAAGCAAAAGTGCAAGTATAATTTGAGGAATCAGATAACTGATCGGTACCTCTTTGGTTGTTTCTAAATTTTTTGAAGTCGGATGTCCTAAGTATATACCATATACAAGTTTGTAACAGTATAAAAATGAAGCTGCACCAGAGAAGAGCATACCTATAAGAATCAGTGCAAATTTTGTGTCAATCGCAGCATTGTACATCATAAATTTTGAAGCAAAACCACCAAGAGGAGGCATACCTGCAAGTCCGATGATGCCTATTAGAAGCATCACAAATGAGACAGGAGTTCTATATATCAAACCACCTAATTGGCTAAACCTGTTTTTGCCGGTTTGAGCCACAATCGCCGCTACATTTATAAACAGAAGCAGTTTAATGATAGTGTGTATAAGTGTATGATACATAGCCCCCGCAACACCATAAGTCGTTCCAAAACCTATGACAGCTATGATGTATCCTAGTTGTGCGATTGAAGAGTATGCCAAGAGTCTTTTTACTTCATCTTGAGTTATAGCTTTAAATGTAGCTATTATTGAAGTAGCAACACCAATCCAAGCTAAAACATAACCAAAATCCGTACCATTCAATATTGTGCCAAACATCATCTTTAATTCTTGGTATCCAACTATGTTTCCATATACCAAAAAGAGTCCGTATATACCCATCTTTGACATAACGGCTGAGAGGATAGAGCTGAAAAGATTAGGTGCTTTTGAGTAGGTATCCACTACCCAATAGTGCAATCCAATCACACCGGCCTTTGTGAAAAAACTGAGTGAAAAGAGAACAATAAGCGCTACTTTTATATTAAACGGCATATCTTTGAATGAATTTGATATAACACTAAAATCAAAAGAGTGTGCAAAAGAGTAGGCAATCACAATACCTGCTATCAAAGAAAAAGCAGATGCCAGTGAAAAAAGTATATATTTTTGCAACGATTTTATATCTATACTGTTTGATTTTGAGATTAAAAAATAGCTACTCCATGTCATAATCTCCCAGCCGATAAAAAATGTGATAAAATCACCCGCTAGCACTATGGCCAACATCGCCATAGAGAGTAAAAATTGCAAAACATAATAGTTGCAAGCTAATTTTTTACTTTTTTGTGCGATTGTTACGAGTAGAAACGATATCAGACTCAAATATGCAAAAAAGGTGCCAAGAGGAGTCTGTATCAAACTCAATGTAAATTCGCTTGTAAGCGGTAAGCTTACATGTAGAGCTCCGCCAAATTGGTATAAGAACAGTATAGGGAGTAAATTTAATAGTAAAAATATTGAATTCATAGTCCTACTCCTAATGCGTAATTTAGATAATTAGTCGGATGCAAAAGAGCATTTGTGGCTAAATCCGTATAGTGGGTTAAAAGTGATGGATATACGCCAAACAAAATTATTAAAACAGCCAAAAGAGTAAGAATTATATAGTTTACAGAACCAACTTTTACAGTTACTTTTGCTCTCTTTTTATCCAGCATCATAGCAGTTAGTCTGAAAAAATAGATTGCTTCTACTATTGAGACTAGAAGTATAAATGCAATCGCTGTATAATTTTGACTTAGTGCAAATCCTTTTAGTATGAGAATTTTACCTACAAATCCACTAAAAGGGGGAATTCCTAAAATAGATAAAAAACCGATTGCAAGCACAATTGTCAAAAAGCCTGATTTGAAGTTTCCTAAAATATCTATTTTTGCACTTTTAAACTTATGTATAAGTATGCCAAGCGCTAAAAATATAAGTAGTTTTGAAATAGAGTGGCTTGTTAGATGAAAAAGAGCACCTGAAACCGTTTGGCTTGAGTTTGTTGAGAGTGCCATAAACAAAATACCTAGTTGCCCAAGTGTTGAGTAGGCAAAGAGTCTTTTTACATTTGTTTGATTTAGTGCTGTAAATTCGGAAACCAAAAATGTGATAGCACCTATGACCATAACAAAAAGCATATATTTTGAGCCAAGATTAAAAAGATAGAACAGATGAAAGAAGACAAATAGATATGCTTTTGCAACAACTGAACTAAAGAGTCCGTTTACGCTAGATATGCTTCCTTGATATATATCTGGCGCCCAAAAGTTCATCGGAAAAAGTTCTGCTTTTGCTCCAAATCCGATAAAGAGCATCAAGACGATAAGAACTGAGATTTTTGGGTCAATCAGATGAAATCTTTGTGCTATAAGACCTAAGTTTACAGTTCCTATTTGCAAATATATGAGCATAATCGCAAACACTATAAAGATAGAGGCGATTGAACCTATGATGAGGTATTTTATACCCGATTCCAGACCCAACTTGTCTTTATTGAATGCCGAGAGCGTATATGAGCAAATACCTGTAATCTCAAAGAATATATATAAATTAAATATATCACAACTAAGTATCATACCGATACTCCCTGCTATGAGCATATTGAAAAACACATAAAATCTTGCCTCATCTCTGCCGCTATTTTCTTCAAAAAACCAATACATGTAGAAAGAGACGACAAGGGCAGAGAAAGTGAAAATCAATAAGAAAAGAAGGGAATATCCATCTAGTATAAATGCGATACCTAAAGGTGGTTTAATCGAAAATTGAGAAATTTGTGGCAGTTTTACACCTACATAAGCTACCGTCTGTAAAAACAGAACAAGACTCAATAGAATCGAACTTCCTCTTAAAGTGAATGAACCTAGTTTTTTAAAATAGGGAGTTAAAAAAGAGAAAAGAACCGGTAGTAAAAAATAGTAACCTAGACTCATAATCAATCCCTCAATTCATTCATTTTAGATATATCATTTCTTCCAGTGAGTTTATAATACTCAATACCAAATGATAATCCAAGTGCCAAGACAGCAAGTCCAATAACGATGGTTGTTAAGATCATCGCTTGCGGAACAGGGTCAACCATGCTCGTAAATGTTTTTAAATTTTTATCAACTATCGGTGCTACTAAGCCCACTTGATAGTGTAGTCCTATAAAAAACAGAAAAAGAGCAGATTCCATAATATCAAAAGAGACTAAAACCTTCACCAAATTTTTCTGCGTAGCAATTCCATAAAATCCTATGAAAAAAAGAGCCATGGAACCTATGATAATAATCATGTGGATTGTTTGTGTATTATTAAAAAAGTCAAGCATCGCACACCTCTTTATAGTAATCTTCTTTCACAAAATACTCTACGATAACGCTCATCTCACTTCCAACTTTTATACCAACAAGTATATAAACGACTGGTATGATACCACCGCTTATCAACTCTCCAATCTCTCCTATTGGATGAGGCAAAAAGTTTCCAAGTAAAATATTCATCTTAAATAGTCCAATGATAACAACCAAAACATAAGTAGCACCACTGAGGGATTCGCCTAATGTTAAAATACCATGACTAAGTTTCATATTTGGGTTTGCCAAAAATAGTAGTAAAAATGCTGTAGCTATAACAACACCACCTTGAAAACCACCACCGGGACTCAAGTGACCGTGTATGATAATATAAACACCAAAGAGGATAATCACACTAAGTAACAATCTGCTTCCTGCATTCAAGATGAAACTCTCTTGTTTTACAACTTTATCGCAAGTTCTTTGCGTAGCTGAGAGCATCAGAGCCACACCCGAAGTAGCTAAAAATAGAACTGTTACTTCTCCAACCGTATCAATACCTCTAAAAAATGTAACAACTGAAGTGACGGCATTTGCTGCGGCTGTTTGCATATTTAGATTTAGATAAATTGTCCCGACATTTTTAAACATATCAGTTTTAACCTGCATAAGAAGACCGACAACAGATAATAACAGTGCCGATGAAAGCAAGGATAGGACTATATGTTTAAGTGGCAAAACTTTTTTTAGATTCATGATTCCGCCTCCTCTTGTGAGGTGTGTCTGATTCCTAGTAAAAACACTGCCGTACTTAGTCCTGTTCCAATAACAGCTTCAGTCAATGCTACATCAGGAGCTTGAAATATAAAGAAAAGAACGACACTTCCAAGCCCAACACCCATAAATAACATAACTGACTGAGTGATGTCCTTGCTGAGTATCGCACCAAGAGCAACGGCAATAACTGCTAAAAAAGTAAATAATATAATTAATCCTATCATTTCTCTTCCCCTTTTAAAGCATCTGCTCCACTTGTATTGACAACATGTTTGTAAAATCTCTTATATGTAGTCATTGCCAACAATGAAGAAGATATTGGATTTGTTATCAATATAAATACAGCAAGAACAATAAGTTTTAATGTCCATTGAGGTTCAAAACATGCGATTGCTAGAATCACCAAAAGAGAGCCCAGTGTTGAAGCTTTTGTAGCAGCCTGCATTCTTGTCAGAGTGTCTGGCATACGCAACAAGCCAATTCCGCTGATAAAAAATAGAGCAACTCCCAAGAATCCCAAAATATATCCTATGAATACCAGCATCAAAACTCCTTGTCTAAGAATTTTGCAAATACAACAGTGCCCACAAACCCAATCAAACCAAAAACGAATGCAACATCAAGATACAAACTTTTATGGAAATAGAAGGATAATACAACAAGCAATGAAGTAGCAATCACACTCATTGAATCAAAAGCTACAACCCGATCAGCCAGGGTTGGACCTCTTAAAAACCTAATCAAGACCAACAACAGCGATAATGCTATAAGTAAAATCAAAAAATTTAACATACTTGCCTCACTAAAT
>JALUMZ010000048.1 GCA_027055635.1 Campylobacteraceae bacterium | reverse complement strand
ATATAATCCTATACTTTCATTACCAAGACGCAACCCTCCTTTTTAGAAAACGAATATATTTTTTAAAATCAGCGTCCGAGATGCCCACCTCGGACGCTTTTTTTATGCCCAAATTTTACACTCCCCTTGCCACTTATCAGATTTTTTGCTATTTTTTGCTAAAATGAAACACTATTATTCCACCAAGTAACTACATCAAGAGTTGAGTTAGTTACTTGGTGGAGTAATAATAATATATAAGGAAAAAATCAATGTCGATACTAGAAGAGTTAAAAAGTAGAAGTGGTGGAGTTTGTGAATTATGTGGAAGCAGTGAAAATTTAGATATTTTTGAGGTTGCTCCATCAAATGGTAGTGTAGAAGAGTCTATCGTGATATGCTCTAAGTGCAGAGCTCAGATAGAGGAGCAAGATAATTTAGACGAGACTCATTGGAACTGTCTAAATGAGTCTATGTGGAGTGAAATTCCAGCTGTTAAAGTAGTCTCTTTTAGATTACTGCAAAAGCTAGGTCGTCAAGATTTGCTAGATATGATGTATCTTGAAGATGATGAGAGAAAGTGGGCAGAAGCAGGCAAATCAAATGAAGATGAGATAGTTGTTAAAGACGCAAATGGCACTACTCTAAAAGCAGGAGATAGTGTTGTAATTTTAAAAGATTTAGATGTTAAAGGTGCTGGCTTTACTGCGAAAAGAGGAACAACAGTGAGGAATATCTCTATACCATCAGATGTAGAAGGTCACATTGAAGGTAGAGTAAATGGCACAAAGATATATCTAAAAGCGGAATTTCTAAAAAAAGCCTGATTTTATGATATTTGATGTGGTTGTGGTTGGCTCGGGAGCCGCTGGTATCATGAGCTCAATCAAAGCCGCAAGTGATAAAAAAAGTGTTTTGTTGCTAGAAAAAATGCCAAAAATCGGTCTAAAACTAAAAGCAACCGGTGGTGGAAGATGCAATATCACAAACAAGCTTGGGCTTGAAGATTTTATAAACTCTTTTGGCAGACAAGGGCGTTTTATGAGAGATGCTTTGAGTGAATTTTATCATGATGATTTGATAAAATTTTTAAGTGATATCGGTTTGCAAACTCATGCACCTGATGGCTTTAGAGTTTTCCCTCTTTCACATGATTCAAAGAGTGTTTTGGATGTGTTAAGAGCAAAAATGAAAGAGCTGAAAATTGATATTAAATGCAAACAAAATGTCCAAAAAATAGAAAGAAATAGTGAATTGTTTACTATAGTTACTAAAACAGACAAATTCCAAAGCAAGCATGTTGTCATGGCAACTGGTGGTTTGGGATATTCGACACTTGGAGCTAGTGGAGATGGATATAGATTTGCAAAATCATTTGGGCACCATGTGACTGATTTACACGCAGCCATGATACCTCTACATGTAGAAGATAAGTGGGTGAAAAACTGTAGAGCCGACACTATCGCAAAAGTTACTCTAAAAATCGACTTACCAAAAATGCAAAAAATCCATAAAACAGGAGATTTGATTTTTACTAAAAATGGCATAAGAGGCCGCGGTGTGCTTGACTTTGCCACAGAGGTCACACCGCTTTTAGATAGATACGAAAAAGTCCCCTTGCTTGCAAATTTTACAAAAGGCATGAATGAAAATCAGATACAAATCTTTTTAAAGCAGGAGGCTAGAAAAAACTCACAAAAAGAGATTGTGGATATTTTGCAAAAAATTTTGCCACCCTCACTTAGTCAAGAGATTTGCAGTTTGGCTGATGTAGATTGCGTTTTGACATACTCTAAAATCCCAGGATTTAAAAAAGAAAAACTCATAAAGCTTTTAGCGTGGACTCCGTTAAGTGTGATAGGTCATGATGGTTTTGAAAAGGCAATGATAACAAAAGGCGGAGTAGTATTAAAAGAGATAGACCCAAAAACTATGCAGAGCAGACTTGTCAAAGGTCTATATTTTTGTGGAGAGCTTGTTGATTTAGATGGTCCTTGCGGTGGATACAATCTTCAGTGGTCATTTTCTAGCGGATATTTGGCAGGTTGTTTACTGAGTGCCTAAGCTAAGATGGTATAATATCAATTAATTTATGATGAAAGTAGGTTGATTATGAAAAATATAGTTATAATATTATTTGTTACAGCTAGTTTGGCCTTTGGCTTTGATTTTGGAAGTTTTGCTAAAAGCATGGTTTCGACAAGTCAAAGCAATCCATCTAATGGGGTTTCTAGTCTGGATAATATGACGGTTTCTAAAGGTTTAAAGGAGGCATTGAAGATGGGTGTAAAATATGCAACTAATATGCTCGGTAAAAATGACGGATATCTAAATAACTCTTTAGTAAAAATTCCCTTGCCTAACAATTTGGCAAAAATGGAGAAAATTGTAAGAAAATTTGGTGGAGACAAGATAGCTGATAATTTGATAAATTCCATGAATAGAGCAGCCTCAAAAGCAGCACCTAAAACTATAGATATTTTTATGACAGCGATAGATAAGATGTCACTAAATGATGCCAAAAAGATATTAGCAGGCAAAAAAGATGCTGCTACAGAATATTTTAGAGAACATACTTCGGGTGCTCTTGAAAAGATGATTTCTCCTATCGTAGATGATACGATGAAACAAAACAGTGTTATTAAATATTATGATATATTTAATAACTACTATAAAGAATATGGTCAAAAATATATAAAAAATAGTGGTATAATGTCGCTTGCAAAAAATTTTGGTGCTGATTCATATTTGCCTAGTGCCAAAGATGAAGATTTAAATAAGTATGTAACAGATAAAGCAATGGATGGGCTCTTTAAGATTGTAGCACAAAAAGAGGCCGATATAAGAACAAATCCACTTCAGAGAACAACAAGTTTGCTTAAAAAAGTTTTTAATTAGGAAAGTTATGAAATTATTATTGATAGGCGCGGGAAATATGGGTGGAGCGATGCTTCAAGGTTTGCAATCTTATGATATAAGTGTAGTTGAGGCTTATCCAAAAAGAGTGAATGAACTAAAAACTATCTATCCAAATCTAAAGATTATGTCTCAAATTCCGCCACTTGATGACTATATAGTCATCTTGGCTATAAAACCACAATCTTTTGATGCTCTGCATGTAGAGGGTAGAGCAAAAGGGCTTATATCTATATTGGCAGGTGTAAAACTAGAGAAACTAAAAGCTAAAGTAGATGCAAAATTTTATGTCAGAGCGATGCCAAATATGGCAGCACTTGTACAAAAATCAGCCACTTCGCTTTGTGGTGATCTCGAACTAAAAGATGAAGCGATGAAAATCTTGGGCTCTTTTGGTAAATGTTTTTGGCTAGAGAGCGAAAATGAGTTAGATATAGCAACAGGTTTGGCAGGTTCTGCTCCTGCTTGGATAGCTCTTGTTGCCGAAGCATTAAGTGACGGTGCTGTAAATTTAGGTCTTAAAAGAGATATATCGTATAAGTATATAGCAGCTCTTTTTGAAGGGGTAGGAGTAGTGTTGCAAGATGAACATCCGGCACTTTTAAAAGATAAGGTAACTTCCCCAAACGGCACTACCATAGCAGGTATCGCAAAACTTGAAGAGGGGAGAGTAAGAGATAGTTTTATTAAGGCGATGAGGGCATCTTACCAAAAAACAAAAGATATGGACTAGGGGTTTTTATGAGTTTTGAGTCTATGGTAAAGCGAGTAAGATCACTTCCTGCTCTATCAGAATCATTAATGAAAATTGAAGAGTTATATGCACAGGGTCAACCAGAAGCACAAGATTTGGTGAAAATTATAGAGTCTGATCCTGTATTGACAGCAAATATACTAGCCAAGGTAAACGCTCCATTTTATGGTTTTAGCAAAAATATCGTCTCTATTTTTCAAGCAGTTATCCTCTTTGGTCCGACAACAATAAGAGGTTTTGCTCTTTCATCATTTGTTGATAATACATTTAAATTCAATATGGAACCATATGGAATAGATGGCAAGAGATTTAAAGAGATAAGTGCCCTTCAGAGTTCATTTATGTTCCAATGGTATATGAGAGTTAACATGGAAGATGCAAAGAGTTTAATACCCATCTCTTTTCTTTTGGAGGTTGGAAAGATAATCATAGCCAAGGAGATTATAGAAAATTCAGATACTCAAAACTTTAGCCAAAGTAT
>JALUMZ010000047.1 GCA_027055635.1 Campylobacteraceae bacterium | reverse complement strand
CCTACTAATATTAAAATCATAGCAGTACCCAAATCAGGCTCTTTAACTATTAGAAAAAAAGGTAAAATTATATAAAAACTAAGTTTGAAAAAACTTTTCCAACCATACCCATCCTCTTCTGGTGGATTTTGTTTTATCAAATATGCCAACATTAGTATAAACATAGGTTTGAAGATTTCAGATGGTTGTATTGTGAAATGCACAAAGGGTATATCTAGCCACCTTTTTGCTCCTAGTCTTGATATCCCAAAAAAATCGACACTAATAAGCAGAAAAATAGTAATCCAGTAAAAAAATGGTATGAGCCACTCTAATTTTTTAATTGGAATAAAGAAAAAAAATAAAAATGCAATAAATCCTATGGTAAAATAGACCAATTGTTTTTCTGCCAATGAAAAGCTTACTTCAGAAATTAAATAGTAAGATACGGCAATAATGGGTAAAACTAAACTAGGTAGTAAAAAATCAAAATGAGTTAAAATTCTTCTATCGATTTGTAGCAAAACAGGCCTTAGTTAAAAAATATATGGTTGATTATACCAAAAAAGAGGATAAATGATCTTTATAAGCAAAGAGTGTGGAAGGGCAGATATTGTTCTTAGTAGAGAACTTCAGATTTCAAGGTCTCAAATTGAAAAATTTATTAAAAAAATTGGCATAGAAGTAAACGGGAAGAAAATAAATAAATCCAGCTATAAATTAGAAATTGGAGACA
The DNA here is from genome assembly GCA_027055635.1 of Campylobacteraceae bacterium. Lineage (GTDB taxonomy): Bacteria > Campylobacterota > Campylobacteria > Campylobacterales > Sulfurospirillaceae > JAADIZ01. The sequence goes on along the minus strand of JALUMZ010000047.1, from coordinate 3,431 downwards.
GTATAAAATATGAATTTATGGATATGGAAGAGAAAAAAGGTGAATATGAAGTAGATTTTGATGTTGATATTTTGTACGAGGATGAAGATTTAATGGTGGTAAATAAACCACCCTTTTTGACAGTTCACGGTGCTCCTAGCGTCAAAGAAGCGACTCTTGTGGATTGGTTAAAAAAGAGAGGAATATCTCTTTCTACCATAAGCGGTGAAGAGAGACATGGAATTGTTCACAGGATAGACAAAGAAACAAGTGGAGCTCTCGTTATTGCCAAAAATAATGAAGCCCATATAAATCTCTCTAAACAGCTCGAAAATAAAACTATGGGTAGATACTACCTTGCACTTATAGATTTACCTCTAAAGGATAATACTATAATTACACAGCCCATAGCTAGAAATCAAAAAAATAGACTTAAAATGGCAGTAGTCCCAAATGGTAAATTTGCTAAAAGTTCTTTTTTAAAATTGCTTTTATCAAATGATGAAAAATTTGAAATGATAGCTGCAAAACTATATACAGGCAGAACACATCAAATAAGAGTACACTTAAATTCGCTTTCACGCCATATTTTAGGGGATAGTTTATATGGTTTTAAGAGCCAAAAGGGTAAAATAAACAGAGTAATGTTGCATGCTTATATATTGTATCTTAGACATCCAAAAAGTGGTGAGTTTTTACAAGTAGAAGCGCCTCTGTTTGAAGATTTCAGAGATACTGTATATAAATATTTTGATAAGGAAAAAATTCATGAAAATACTAAAAGTAGTGTTATTATCGATAGTTTCGATACTAATTTTTAGTGGTTGTCAAACAACCCCAGCAGTTCCAAAAAAACCTAAAATTGATCCTAGTTTACCAACAGTTGTTGGCATAAAAGCGTTATCTGACATCACAGAGATTGGTTTTGAATGGACGCCAAAATATGATGAGAGAGTTCAGGGGTACTATGTTTATAGATCAAATCCGGCTGAGCAGACAAATAAACTTCACAGGGTTGCTACGATAAATGATAGGTATAGTTCACATTTTGTTGATACAAAACTGAAACCACAAACAAGATATTACTATAGATTTTCAACTTTTTCACAAGATAAAAGAGAGTCTGTTCCAAGTGAAATGGTGACAGCCACTACTAAAAGAATGGTACCATCAGTTGCATTTTTAAAGGCAATTGTTGGGCTTCCAAATCGCGTCAAAATCATTTGGAGACCATTAGAGTATCCTAGAGTTTCGGCATATATAATACAGAGAAATGATCTAAGCACTATGGAGTGGAAAGATATAGCAACTGTAGAAGGAAGATTAAGCGCTGAGTATATAGACAGCGGATTAAAAAATAATTATTTGTATAAATATAGAATCAAAGTAAAAACATTTGATAATCTCATATCTAAGCCAAGCCAAATAGTGGAGGCTTCCACAAAGCCTTTACCGCCTATGATAGAAAATGTAAGAGCAACACACAATTTGCCTAAAAAGATACTGTTGCAATGGGATGCTTCTTCAAGAAAAGATATTTCGTATTATAAAGTTTATAGAGCCCCGACTTCCATACTGTTTTATAGTTATTATGCTAAAACCAAAGAAAATAGATTTGAAGATCTTATAAACAGAAATGGGGCAAATTACTATTATAAGGTGACAGCTGTAGATAAAGATGGTTTAGAATCTTTAAAACAACCTAGCCCGATAGTCGGCTCAACGCTAAGTGTCCCTGCCACTGTTTCAATCTCTTCTGTAAAACAGGATGGAAAAAGTGTAATGCTCTCTTGGATAGGAAATGATGATAGGGCTGTAAGCTATAATATAGAAAAGAAATTTAATGGTAAAACTCAAAATCTAACAGGACTTAGAGCCTTTAGTTATCAAGATAGAGATGTAATTCCAGGTGTCGAGTATGAGTATAGAGTTACCGCTATAGATAAATATGGCTTAGTTTCTAAGCCATCTGAGCCAGTAGTCATATCTATACCAAAAGAATAGATATTTATGCCAAATTTTAAAACCAATAGTATTGTTATGCCAAATTTTCCAATAAAATTTGGCAACAGTATGTTTTTATATAAAGCTTCCAACAACAAGGGTGAATCCTTGATAAAAGTATCTCAAAATAGTGAAGAATTTTTTATACAAATAAAAGCAAAAGATGATGGTTTTTTAGTAAAAGCAGATAAAATTTCTAGTCCATCTCAAGTTGTCTTTGTTCAGCAAGCACTGAGAGATTTTAGAGACTTATGCCAATGCAGTGTCTCGTTTTCCAACATAGAGCCGCAAAAAATTCAAAACAAAAAGAGATATAGAGTCTTAAAAGATATAGAATTTTTCATAAATAAGTTTATTACTAAAAAAGAGGTATGGATAGAGATTGGTTTTGGAAGCGGGAGACATCTTTTACATCAAGCCAAGAGACATCCTGATATTGAATTTATTGGTCTTGAAATTCACAAACCATCACTTGTACAGGTAGCAAAACAGTGTGATATACAAGAGTTGGATAATATCTGTTTATTGGATTATGACGCAAGGATATTTTTAGAGTTTCTAAAATCTAACAGTGTTGGTAGAATTTTTGTTCATTTTCCTGTGCCATGGGACAAGAAGCCTCACAGGAGAGTTATATCTAGTGAATTTATCAAAGAGTGTATTAGAGTTTTAAAAGTAGATGGTACTCTTGAGCTCCGTACAGATAGTCAAAAATACTTTGATTATTCGATGGAAGAATTCCTGAAATTAGATACCTTGGAGCTCAATTTAAGTAAAAATAGAGATTCAGATATAAGTAGTAAATATGAAGATAGATGGAAAAAACAGGAAAAAAATATCTATGATATAAGTTTAAAAAATGCAGAAATTTCCCCAAAAAAAGAGATGATTAAGAAAATATCATTTGATGAACTTTTTAAGTTTGAAGATGTATTTGATAATTTTCAAACAACTGTGGAAAATAAAAAAGATCACTTTCTACATGTAGAGGGTATTTACAAGATAAGTAAAAATAGAGGAATTATAAAGGTATCATTTGGAGCTAGCGCCAAAAATGAGAGAGTTTTTGTTGAGTTTTTAGAGGATAAAATATCTTATTTTCCAGATAATATTTTGGCTACTAGAGCAAATAAAAAAGCCCATAATCTTTTAACTGCTTGGTTGAAGGAGATAGTTAAATGAACCAAGTGATAAGGGCGCAAAGACTTTTTTTAGGCTATGGAAATGATAAGCCAGTAGTATCAAATACGGATATGCAGGTAAATTCTGGTGATTTTGTCTTTGTTACAGGAAGAAGTGGTAGTGGAAAATCAACAATAATCAAATCTTTTTATGGTGAATTATTGCCCCAAAGCGGTGATTTAAATATTTGCGGTATCAATGTGAGAAGATTAAACAGATCAAAATTAAATTTACTAAGAAGATACTTGGGTGTAGTATTTCAAGAT
>JALUMZ010000046.1 GCA_027055635.1 Campylobacteraceae bacterium | reverse complement strand
GCTTTACTTCATCATTGATAATTCTATAAAAAGACATCTTTTTATCTTTTGTAAAATCCACTATCTCATATCTTCTTAGGATTTTAAACTGGTGCGATACATGTGATTGAGAAATGCCAAGTAAATTTGACATCTCTCCCACACAAATCTCATAATCCAATAGAGCAAAAAGCATCTTGAGACGGATTGGATCACTCAAAGCTTTATTGACATAAGTCATCTTTATGATTTCATCATCACTCGGAAGTGTTTTTTTAATATCACTAAGGTAGCTGATGCCTTCACAACAAGAGCGAATCAGTTGATTATTGTTTTGCATAATCAATCCTCTATAACGCTATATCCCAAATCTTTCATCTCATATTTGAACTTTGCTTCAATCTCTTCATTTGGAATTTCCAAAGTTACCTCTTTTGGACTTGCATCAAGATTTACTTCAATCTCACCAAAATCATCCTCTAGCGATCCTTTTATAAGGTTGGCACAATTGATGCAACTAATGTTATTTGCTTTAAATGTCTTTTTCATCTCAAAACCTTTCATATGATATTTTTTTCATATGAAGATATTATCATATGAAGATTAATTTGTCAAGTATATTGATTAGGTAATTGTAGAATTTAAGTTATATTGATACTTTTAGCACACAAGCACCTCGTCTTGGGTCTGCTCCTGCATCCATATCTCCACTAACTGCTTGGACTCCTCCAAAGAAGAGATTGAGTCTGTCAAACTCTTTTAACTCATAAGTTTTTGACATATTTTTTAGCTCTACATGTAAAGGTGGTTCTGTGAAGATTGTGCTATTTTCAAAGTGAACTCTAGGCTCATCTATGGCCTCTTGGACGGACATACCAAAGTGTGTATAGTTGATGATAGTTTGAAGTAGGGCACTTCGTATGCGGTTACTGCCCGCACTTCCTAGCAAAAGCAAGAGTTTTTTATCTCTCAACACAGCAGTTGGTGCCATCATAGAAGGGAGTCTTATACCACTTTCCCAGCCAAAAAATCCATGAGGATTTAGATCTTCTTCTCCTAGCATATTGTTTAGCATTATGCCCGTATCTGGCACTATATGCCCGCATGCTTCGCCATTTGTTGTGGTTGTACTTGCACCGTTTCCAAAGGAATCTATGATACTGATATGTGTTGTATTTCCCCACATATTTACTTTTTGCTTAAATTTATCTCGAAAACTATCCATCAGTTTGTTGTTTTTAAGTATATCTCTTAGGTTGTTTGTATGCAAAAATTCATCCACATGGTGTGAGCGAAAATCACTCGTAATCTTTTGAGCTTCTATAAGCTCTTCAAAATACTTCTGAGTCCTGTAATCTCCTAGCTTTTCATTTTCGAGTAAAAGCAGACTAAATGCACTTAGTATGCCACCACTTGATGGAGGAGGGTTAGTGTAGATATCAAAATCTCTGTATTTGAACTTCAATGGAGCTTTTTTGATAACTTTATAGTGTTCTAAAATTTCCATGCTTAAGAGTCCATTGTTCTTCTGGCACAGAGTCTCTATACTCTTCGCAACTTCACCTTTATAAAATATATCCGAACCCTCTTTTGCAAACTTTTTCAAAAAATTAGCATAATCTTGATTTTTAAAAAGATGAGTTTCATCTATCAGTTTCCCATCTCTGACATATAAATTTCGTGAGCTTTTAGTGGAGGTAAATATAGGAGTCAAAAGCTTCAAAAAATCAGCCTGCATTTTAGTGATATAGAGTCCCTCACTTGCATATCTATAAGCTGGTTTTATGATCTCTTCCATAGGTAAAGAGCAGAGGTCCTTGTATATCTGCCAAATTCCTTTGATGACTCCGGGAACCGCAACTGCACCGCAACCTATGTGAAACTCCTGCACAGTAGCGCCAAAGTCAACATCTATCGGAAAAAATTCAGGATTTTGTATATTTTTAGGAGGAACATCCACAAAAAAATCATAAACCACAGGTTCCCTAGAGTCTTGTGTGCTAAGCATGAAGCCTCCACCACCAAGACTTGTGAGAATAGGCTCACAAAGAGGAGCAGCCAATAGGCAAGCTGCCATAGCATCATAGGCATTGCCACCAATTTTGAGAATCTCTTCGCCGGCTCGTGCTGTATTTATATCTCCTGCACTTATAACACCTAGTAAATTTTTTTTGTTCATAATACCCCTAGTTTTTCCACATCTTTAAAATCTTTTGATTTTCCATAGACTTTTATCTGTTTTTTTGCCAGCTCATCTTGGTGCGCCAAATCTTTCAATTTTTTTATATCATTTTGAGAATTTAATTTTGAAAATATACCACTTTTTTCCATACGATTTACTAAATCTAAAAAGTGATCTCTAACGGTAGTGATGACATCATTGTTTTGAAATGTGCCATCAAGCCCGTGTCGCAGGGCATTCCATCTGTTTTGGAGTAAAATTTGATGTGGTATCCTTTTTAGCTCTTGATTTTGCGCAAAAAGACACAAAGCTTGAAAAAGAACTATCAAAAGTCTTAGTCTTTCAAAATCATTACTTGCATCACAAATTCTTATCTCTAAAGTACCAAATTTTGGACTAATTCGCACATCCCACCAAATATCTTTGGCGCTCTTTACACTGCCTGCTTCATTCATCTTTTCATATAACTCTTGCATTTTTGTAAAATTTTCAAAGTAGCTTGATTGTCCTGCGCGAGGAAGTTGCTCAAAGATTTTTGCACGATACGACAAAAGCCTCGCATCTTCTCCATTAAAATATGGTGAATTTGCACTTAGAGCCAAAAATATAGGCAAAAACTCCAATGAAAAATTATACGCCCTCATAGCTTCGACAGATGATTCTAGTGCTACATGTATATGAAAACCACATATATGAAACCTTGAAAGAAGTATGCCGTACTCATCTGCAAAATCATCATATCTTTTTTCATTAACATGCTCTAAAACATCTATCTTGTAAGAGTGTGATCCAGAAGTAGCTATGGTAATATCATCATCTTTAACTACCTCTTTTAGATATGATATTTGTTTTTTTAGTTCACTCATGACTTCAAATGAAGTATCGCAAACAGGACTGACAAACTCTACCATACACTCAAGAAACTCTTGATGTATTTTCTGTTTGTACTCTTTGCTAAATCTTTTTCTAACAATAGAAGAGTAATTTTTTAACTCAAAACTACTCTTATCTTGAATCCTCGCTTCTAATTCCGCCCCTAGGGTGTACCCCTTGTGGTCTTTCCACTTCTTAAAATACATCATAGACTCCTCAGCAATAGTTGTGTATAATTGGCATCTAGCATAATTATATCATAAGGTAAAAAAATGGCTCTACATGTAGAAGAGAAAATGTTGCAATTTGACTATGAAAATGATAATACGCTCTATGATATGTCATCGTTTTTTACTAAAGATGGAAGTGAAAAGTTTATAGCTACTTCAAAAAAACAGATGTTAATAATGCTTCAGACTATCTCAAACGAGCTAAATATAGAAGATGAGTACAGCATAAAAAGAGTTGAAACTATGTTGAAATTTGAACTTCCATTTTTTGCAGTCAATAGAAGATTGGTAAAAAATTGGGTTTTGGAAAATTTTATATATTAAATGTTAAAATTATACTATGAAAAAGATATACCTTATAAGACATGCAAAATCAAGCTGGAAAGAAGAGGGCAAGAGTGACTTCGAGAGAGGTTTAAGCAAGAGAGGGAAAGAGGATTTGGTATTTATGGCAAAGAGACTTCACTTTTTTGGAGTCATGCCCGATTTGATTCTCTCTAGTCCTGCAAAAAGAGCAAAAAAAACAGCCCAAGGCATAGCTAAAATCATCGGCTATAACCAAAGCGATATATCTTATCAAGAGTCTTTGTATGATAGTTCTTATAGTTCATATCGTTATCTGCTTGATTCTCTTGATGAAAGATATAGTTCTATTTTTATAGTTGCACACAATCCAACCATAACTGAAGTGGGAGAGATTTTAAGTGGTGCAATACTCACAAATATGCCGACTTGTTCTATCGTTTGTATAGAGTTTAACATAAAAAGTTTTAAAGAGATAGAGGAGGGCAAAGGTAAAATTCTTTTTTTCGATTACCCTAAAAAACACAAAAGTAGCCTTCTTTAGGCTACTCTATAATTTTGCTAATAGGTAGCTCTACTATCGATTTTGCACCTATATCTTTTAG
>JALUMZ010000045.1 GCA_027055635.1 Campylobacteraceae bacterium | reverse complement strand
CTATGGCACCTCAGCACGGTTCCACACTAAAAGGGGATAATTACAGACAATTTCTATCTTGGTTTGAGAACCTAGAGTGCGGTGGTGACCTTATAGAGAGTATATATTGATGAAAAGCAGATATGTACTGCAATTTTTTATTTTGATTGTATTTGTATTTTCAGGCTGTCAAAAAAAGATAGAAGAGCCTACGACTTTTGCTGCAAACTTATGGATAGGGTATGCTCCTTTATATTATGCTTATGAAAAAGATTGGCTTAGACAAAATGGTATAAAATTTGTAGCCACCTTATCACTAGGACAAACTCTAAAGTACTATAAAAAAGGCTCTATTGATATATTTGCAGGAACAAACTATGAATACAAAGAGGCAAAAAAAGTAAAAGAAGATTTGCAAGCTATAAAACTCTTAGATATCTCAAAAGGTGGAGATTTAATATACAGCAATAGAAGCATCGATGAACTAAAGAGATCTAAAAATATAGATATTTATGAAGAGGTCAATAGCATAAACAGCCTGCTTATTAAAAAATTTCTACAAATTTATAAAATAAAAGAGAAAAATACAAACCTTATAAATATCTCTGCCGAAAAATTTTTAAAATTTAAAATGCGAAAAAATCCTATTTTGCTTGTAACTTATAAGCCCAATGACCAAAATCTAAAAAAGAGAGGTTTCAGAGTGCTAGATACTGCAAAGAGTTTAAATCTTACCATATTTGATGCACTTTTTGTCTCCAAAAAATATGCCCAAGAGCATCAAGAAAAGATAGCTAAAATCAAAAAAATATTTGACAAAGCACTACAGATTCTTAAAAATAATCCTCAAGAATTTTATAAAGTCATCAATCCACGGTTTAATTACAAACACTATGATGATTTTGTCAGCGACTTGAAAAGCATATCTTGGGAGAGCAATAGAAGTTTAAACTCCTTAGTAGCACAAGAGGAAACAAAATGAAACTCAGATACAAGATCACACTTGTAATCACAGCTATATCTTTAGTTTCTATTGTAGCTATAGCACTCTTTTATGCAAATTTTTTGCTCCAAGGCAGAGAGAAATTTGCGAGAGAGAAATTATCTGATGATGCTCATGACTTAGCATTTCATATCGAACAAAATTTACTAGATGATCTACACATGGTGCAGACGATGAAGAGTGCCTTTATAGTAGAAAATACGCTTGAAAAAAGCAACAGGTACTATAAAAGTTTTTCAAAAGAGACAAGAGAGAAAAAGATAGCACAAACAAATAAAAAATGGATGAACACAGAAGATATAAATGATCCTTTTTTCAAACCATATATTCATAACAAACTAGCAAAATATTTAAAAGCTCAAATAGATATGTTTCCTAGCTTATATGGTGAGATATTTATAACCAACAGATATGGAGCTGTTGTAGCTTCTACAGGGAAACTAACTACATTTAAGCATGCTAACAAATATTGGTGGAAAGAGAGTTATGACTATGGATATGGAAAAATATTTTTAGATGATAGAGGTTTTGACGATAGTGTAGGTGGTTATGTTTTAGGATTTGTGATTCCTATCAAAAAAAATGGTGTTGTGATAGGAATACTAAAAGCAAACATCAATGTTCACTCTGCACTTGCTCAAGTGATAAAAGAGCATAATAACGATAGATTTGACAAGGCACTAGTGGCTAGAACAAAAGGAGAGGTAGTATATGAAGAGGGTTTTCCGCCACTGAGCACAAAACTCTCAAAACAGATAGTAGAAAAATTAAAAACCCTAAAAACAGGAGTAAGCGATATAAATACATATAGTCAAAATTATATAGTATCCTATGCCCCTATAAAAATCTCACTAAGAGACAGAGACGAGGATATAGTATTTGGGGGTCAAAAAAGCAGTATTGATCATCTCTTGGGCAACGATGGAGAGATATGGCATGTCGTTATCAAGATAGATAAAAATAGGATTTTTAATTTTATATTGAGCGATTTAAGAAGAAATATCAATATCGCTCTTGGCTTTATATTGTTTTTAGCTATATTTATCTTTATCATAATGGACAAAATAAGCACACCCCTTAAAAGACTATCGCAGACAGCAACAAAGATTGGAAAAGGAGAGAGAGACATAGAGATAGTAGTAGAATCAAATGATGAGATAGGAGAGCTAGCCACCTCTTTTAAAAATATGCTGCAAAATCTCAAAGAGACAACAGCATCAAAAAAAGAGCTAGCAGAAGAGATAACAAAAAGAATTCAGGCAGAAGAGGAGCTTCAAGAGACAAATAAGATTTTATTAGCTCAATCAAAACAGGCTGCCATGGGCGAAATCATAGGCATGATTGCCCACCAATGGAGACAGCCTATCAGCGTTATCTCTATGGCTGTAAATAACATCATGATAGACATAGAATTAGATGACTTAAAAGAGGAGAGCATAAAAGAGTGCTCTAATGAGATACTAAATGAGGCAAAATACCTATCTCAGACTATAGACGACTTTAGAAATTTCTTCAAGCCAAATAAAGAAAAGGAGATATTTTTAGTACAAAAGCTTTTTGATGATATATATAGGTTGATAGGAAAATCCTTTGAAAACAATGATATAGAGTTAGATTTTCTTGGAGATACAGCTATAGAAATCAACACATACAAAAATGAGCTTTTGCAAGTATTTATAAATATACTAAACAATGCAAAAGATGCACTAGTCGCAAGTCATACGGAGATCAGAAAAGTAACTCTACACACTTATAAGAAAGAAGATAGAGTAATTTTTGAATTTTGCGATAATGCAGGAGGTATAAAAGAGGAATTTATGGATAGAATTTTTGAACCATATTTTAGCACAAAAGACGAAAAAAATGGCACTGGCATAGGGCTATATATGTCCAAAACCATCATGGAAAAACATATACAAGGGGGTATTTGGGCTGAAAATAGAGGTGATGGTGCCTGTTTTATGCTAGAAGTGCCCATCAACTTGGAAGGTAAACATGAATAATTTACAAAAATTAAAAGAGATGTGTAAAGATTTGTCAATCTTATATGTTGAAGATGAGCAAAAAATTCGACATCAAGCTGTTGTCTATTTTTCAAAGTTTTTTGGCTTGGTTGACGAAGCGGAAAATGGACTAGAGGGGTTAGATAAGTATAAAAACTCTCATTACGATATAGTCATAACAGATATATCTATGCCAAAACTGAATGGGCTAGATATGTCTAAAAAGATAAAAGAGATAGATAAAAGACAAAAGATTATAGTGGTTTCTGCCTACTCAAATAGCCAAAATATTCTAAGGGCTATAGAGATAGGTATGGATGGATATATACTAAAACCATTTGATTACGCTAAAATCAACGAAGTCATATACAAGATAGCAAAATCGATAAAAGAGTCAAAGCAAAACAGACTCTATGAAGAAAAACTTGAACAATTGGTCTATATAAGGACGCTTAAAGCCAGAGAATTAGAAAAAGAGAAGATCAAAAATTATAAAGATGCTCTGCTCACGCTAGTTGACTTAACAGAAAAAAGAGATACTTATACAGGTGGACACTCACTAAGAGTGGCAGAGTATTGCAAGCTCATAGGCAAAGAGTTAAATATGAACCAAGAAGAGCTTGATGATTTGTATGAAGCCGGTATATTGCATGATATAGGAAAGATAGCCATACCTGACTCCATACTCTTAAAACCTGGAAAATTGAACAAGATAGAATACTCCATCATACAGCTACATGTAAAGCTAGGATATGAAGTGCTTGCAAGGTATCCACTATTTAAAAAGATAGCAAATATCATCAAAGTTCACCACGAGAGAGTAGATGGCAGTGGGTATCCCGAAGGGCTAAAAGATAGGGAAATAAGTCTATTTGGAAAGATAATGGGTGTAGCAGACTCATTTGATGCCATGACGACCAGCAGGATTTATCGAGCAAAAAAGAGACCAAGAGAGGCTCTAGAAGAGATAAAATCACTAGGGGGTATAAAATTTGATAAGCGTGTGGTAGAAGCATCATTAATCGCTCTAAAAGATATAAAAATCGAGCAAGACATCACTCAAGAGCCATCAGATGAAATGGAAAAAGAGAGATTTTCATACTTTTACAAAGATCAGCTTACTAAAATTTACAATAGAAGTTATTTAGATTTAATTTTAAATAAAAATAAATTTACAAATTTATATCAAAAATTACAGATCATACTATCAAAAAATTTTCAACGATATAATAAAC
>JALUMZ010000044.1 GCA_027055635.1 Campylobacteraceae bacterium | reverse complement strand
CTTATATTAAATATAAGGAAGTATATCAATATTCACTAAATCACTTGTTAATAATATTTTTATTTTATAAATTTAAGTTTTATTTCTCTCATGAAAAAACCACAATACTAAACCTATGCCTATTGTGATATTAAATATACTATTTTCACCAAACATTTTTAAAGTCTCAAAGAGCTTTTGCATTAGATAGTCATCTGTCTGTTTTTGCATTAGATCAGAGTAAGATATAATTTTATCTCCCCAGAAAAAGGCTATGACTTCAGGAACAAAAAAGAAAAAAATTATACCAACTAAGCTCCACCAACTTTTCTTTGGCTTTAACTGTTTTGAAAGATTTTCCTTAAACAGATCAAATTTTTTTACTCTTTTATCCAACTTTTTACTCCACCACTATTTTCCCAAACAAAAGCTACCAAACATCTTATCTAGTATCTCATCTCTGTCAAAATTTTTACTTATGGAAGATATATATCGCAAAGCTTCATTTATATGAAAGGCAAAAATTTCCAATTCACCTTCGCTTAAAACCTCTTTGCTTGCTCTTATCTCCAGGAATGAAGACTTTATGGCACTCATTTGCCTTTTTGAAGTCAGAAGAAGAGAATCATCTTTGTTTGTAGCATCTAAAATCTTTTTTAATTTTAAGACAAGTACTCTTATATCCTCTTTGCAAGATATCTCCAAAACATCATCTAAAACAGAAGCATCAAATTTTCTATCCAAATCTATCTTATTTAGCACTTTTATAATGCTCTTATCTTCTTGATACTCTTTTAATATATCTAAAATTTCCCTGTCTTCATCATCACATACTCTTGAGTTGTCAAATATAGCTATGACTATATCGCTTAAATTTATAGCATCTTTTGATCTCTGTATGCCTATCTTCTCAATCTCGTCACTTGAATCTCTGATTCCAGCTGTATCTACTATCTTTATAAGGTGTGTTCCTATACGAACCTCTTCTTCTATGGTATCTCTTGTTGTTCCTGCTATTTCACTTATTATAGCCCTGTCATAATTCAAAAAAGAGTTTAAAAGTGAGCTTTTACCGACATTTGGTTTTCCAATGATTGCCACCCTAAAACCCTCTATCAAGCCCTCTCTTCGTTGTGAACTTTCATAAGTATTTTTAAGTAAAACATACATATTATCAAGTCTATTTTCTATCTGTTGTAGTAAATTTTTTGGTAAATCCTCCTCGGCGTAATCTATATTTACCTCTACAAAAGCTAAAATCTCTACTAAATCATCCCTAATCTTATCAACAAATTCCTGCAGTTCTCCCTTAAGCTGTCTAGCTAAAATTTTAGCTGCATCCACGCTTTTTGTCTCGATTAGCTTAGCTATTGCCTCAGCTTTTGTCAAATCAATTCTGCCGTTTAAAAATGCTCTTTTTGAAAATTCACCGGGATTTGCAACTCTTGCACCAAAGCTTAATACTGCATTTAAAACCATATCTGCAACTATCAAACCGCCATGACATTGAAACTCTATGATATCCTCACCACTAAAAGAGTGTGGATTTTTAAAATAGATAACAATAGCTTCATCTACAACTTCATCTAAATCATCATATAAAGTCAGCAAATATGCCTTTCTTGGGGTAAAATTATCTTTTTTTGTGAGTTTTTTTGCTATCTTAAGAGAGTCTTGCCCACTAACTCTGACTATCGAGACAGAGCCTATACCGTGGGCTGTTGCTATAGCTGCTATAGTATCTATTTTGTTTTCCTGTTAAAGTCATTGATGACGATAAATCTTCCCCCGCTTCTTGCTGATTTTATACCGACATATTTTTCAGGAAACTCATTTCTAAGTTTCTCAAGCGCTATTTTTATGAGGACACCATCTAAGGTTTTTGTCTGTCCTCTACCGCCACTCCTAACTCTGTCGATTACAGGAACTAAATATTTTCCTATCATCTCTTCTTGGTTCTTTAAGAATTCTGCAATTTCAAGACGAACATTTGCACCATACTTTATATTTATCCAATTATATAGGAAGTATGAAAGTGCTTTGTATCTATAGCCCTCTTTTCCAATAAGTAGTGCTGCATCAACTCCGCCAAATTCAAGCAAAATTGTATCGTTATTATATTTTGAAACTTTTATATCATCTATCTCAAAGCAACTCTCTTTGAAAAGTCTGTTTATACCAAGGCTTATCTCTTTTATCGCTGTATCAATATCAACCTTGAGTTCCTGCTTTTTCATCTCTCTTCTATTTGGTTTTTTATTTTTACTATTGTCTTGTTTTTTTTCGCTAGTTACTGTTTTTGCAACTTTTTCACTCTTAGCTCTTCTCTTTTTTTGTGGAGTTTTTGACTGCGAATTATCATCGGTTTTAACTACTTTCGTGCTCTCTTTCCTAACTCTTTTCTCTCTTCTTGTTTTTTGAATTTTAGTTTTATCTTCTGTTTTTTGAGGTTTTTGAGATCTTTGAGACTTTTTTCTAACCTCTATAATTGCACTCTTCTTAAACATACCTAAAAATCCAGAAGAGGAGTTTTGAACTATCTCTATGTCTAACTCCGTAACAGAACACTCCATCTCTTTTGCTGCATTTAAGTAAGCATCTTGCAGTGTATTCGCTTCTACTCGTATCATTTTACAACCGCCATTTCTTCTTTTTTATGTTTTGCAAATGTTTGATTTACAAAATACTGCTGTACTATGGAAGCTAAGTTACTAACAAACCAATATAGTGTCAAGCCTGCAGGAAAAGTTACAAAAAAGAATGTAAAAATCAAAGGTAAAAATTTCATAATTTTCTCTTGAGTCTTATCTGTAAAACTATTTGGTGCTAATTTTTGCTGTAAAAACATAGAGCCACCCATCAGTATAGGAAGTATAAAATATGGATCCATCACAGCTAGATCATGTATCCACAGTATCCATGGTGCACCCTTTAACTCAACTGTATTTTGCAACACCCTATAAACCCCATAAAAAACAGGAATTTGCAAGATCATAGGAAGACAGCCTCCCATAGGATTTGCTCCATGCTTTTTGTATAGCTCCATCATGTGAGCATTGAGTTTTTGTTTGTCGCCCTTATATTTTGCCTGAAGTTCTTTCATCTTTGGAGAAAGAGCTTTCATTTTATTCATCGAAACCATACCTTTGTATGTCAAAGGAAACAGAACCAATCTAACCAAAAGCGTAAGTACAACTATAGACCAACCCCAGTTACCTAGGAAGTTATGTATATATGAGAGCAAAACAAACAGGGGCTTTGAAATAAATGTAAAAAAACCATACTCGATCACATCAGTCAATCTTGGATCTATCTTCTCTAATATAACAAACTCTTTAGGTCCAATATAACCACCAAGTTTTAAGTTTTGTTTTCCTTTTATAAAAAGTGCCGGATCTTGGTCTTTGAGTGGAGTCTCAATAACTTCCATTCTGTCTTTAAAATTATACAAAACGGTAGCATAGTATTTATCAGCATTTGCCGCAAAGCCAACTTGCTTAAATACCTTTTGGATAGCATCTCCATCATCAATAATCTCCATAGAGCCATCACTCTTTTGCAAAAGAGCACCATGAAAAGTATAACTATCTTTGGCAAGACTTGGATGAAAACCAGGAGTTATAAAATACTGAGCTTTTTTACTTAATTTTACCTCCAAATCATAATGACCATCTTTATATACCTTGATATTTTTCACTACTGTTAAGGCGGAAAGTCTCTGAGTTAGAGTAACTTCAACAGGCTTGTCTTTTAGAATTATATTTTCAATATTTGCATCATAAGATGTTGCAAAAGCCTGTGTATTTATATCTTCATCACTAAATCTAATCTCAAGAGGTAAAAAGCCTAACTTGTGGTCAATCAACTGAAGTCTTTTACCATCTTTGGATGTATATTTCTTCTCGTTTAGATAAAATTTCGTAACTCTTCCTAATTTATCAATCTTCATCTCAAAGTTTTTGGCTTTAATTGTAACTATAGCTTTATCTTTAAGTTTTGAACTGCTTTTTGAGGGTTTGGAAATCTTATTTGATGTAGTTTGAGAATTGACTTCAGATGTCATTTTTGGAGCATTTGGAGAAGCTGTAGATATGCTTTTCTCAACTTTAGAACTATTTTGTTCGTTAAAATTTTTTGTTGTTTTTGGAATAAAAAAATAATCATAAGTAGCAAAAAACAAAAATGATAAGACAGTTGCTATTATAATTCTATTTTGATTACTGAGTTTATCTATCACTTAGGAACCTTTAAAAAA
>JALUMZ010000043.1 GCA_027055635.1 Campylobacteraceae bacterium | reverse complement strand
AGATATAACTGTACCACGAAGCAAACTTCCGGCTATGCTTGATGAAATAGATAAGATATCCAAAAAATTTGCTCTAAAAATCCCCTGCTTTGGTCATACCGGAGATGGAAATGTACATGTCAATGTGATGGTTGACGGAAACGATGAAAAAGAGCTCCAAAAGGGGCATGATGCCATAGTGGAGGTCTTTAAGGCAACTATTAAACTAGGCGGAACTCTTAGTGGTGAACATGGCATAGGGCTAAGCAAAGCACCTTTTATGGGTTTGGCATTTAGTGAAGCGGAGATGAATCTTTTTCGCTCAATCAAAAAGGCATTTGACCCAAACAATATCTTAAATCCGGGCAAAATGGGTTTATAGTGGACTTCAAAAAACTTTTGCTAGTTTTTAGAAGGATGAAAGACAAAGAGATAGCGCACTATGCATCATCTCTTAGTTTCCACACTATACTATCTCTAATCCCTATACTTCTTATTAGCTTTAGTATCTTTACTAAAATGCCTAGCTTCAAGGAGTATTATGCAAAGATTCAAGATTTTATATTTAGCTCCATGATTCCCACCCAACAAGATGTCATAAGTGGATATTTGACTAAATTTATGACAAATACCGGCAATATGGGAGCTGTCGGATTGATATTTGTTCTATATGTCTCTATTATGTTCTTTTTTGATTATGAGAAGATAGTCAGTTCCATTTTAAAAGTGCCAACAAGGAGTCTTTGGGAGTCTTTAACAACCTACTGGACGATGCTTACCCTTATGCCTCTAGGTCTTGCTCTCTCATTTTATTTTTCCAAGATAGCACAAAAGTTCTTAGACAAAAACCTACACGCAGGTGCATTTAATATCTACGCACCACTACCCTACTTCACTATATGGGTACTATTTTTCATACTCTATGTCATATCGGCAAATACAAAAGTAAACAAAAAGCTAGCCCTTATAGCCTCTTTTATAGCATCACTGACTTGGTATATATCCAAAGCACTTTTTGTATTTTATGTCTCATACAACAAGACTTATGAGAGCATATATGGCTCTTTTAGTATAGCAATGTTCTTCTTTTTATGGATATACTTCTCATGGCTTATATATCTGTATGGGATAAAACTCTATTTTGTATTAGCTGACCTTACGCACTATAATGAGCAAAGCTCGTTATAGTGGCAGGGACTAAAGTCCCTACAATCCCCTAAAGCTTACGAAAAGTAGGACTTTTCGAGAAAAAAGTGCGTAAGGTTAGGTCTTAAATCAAATATATGGCAAAAGCCAGAGGCAAGAGAAGTAGAGCAAGCCATCTGCTTTGGATACTAGCGATTGACAAAAATAGGTATAAAATCAAAAACCAAAGTGGTGTTGTGATTTTATATATAGCAGTTTGAAGATTCAACATCCACTCAACTCCACCATCAAAGATACCGCCACAGTTGATCAGATGTAAAAAAAGCTCTAGTGGATAAAACGGTACAAACAGCATACTTAAAATCGGTGAAAAGAGCTGGAGTGGAGTAAAAACAGGAAAGATAAAATGCACCACAGGTATCATCAAAATAAAAACCCAAAAATTTAGAAGCACAAATATCCAAAATCTATTTAGTTTTGCAAAATGCTTTAAAAATAGAAATATATAAAAAACTCCACTTACAGAAAACCAAAATGAGACAGAAAACATAAATCTTGGAAAAAGTATCAGTATAAAAGAAACACTTAGAAAAAGAGTGGCAAATGAGATGATTTTTATATTTTTACTAAAGAGAAAAAAGCCAAATAAAGAGAGAACAAAAGAGCGCAAAAAAGATGGTGAAAAATCCAAAATGTACATGTACCCAAAAAGCAGAGCAAAAACCACAAAAGCCAAATCAGCCTTTATATTTCTATACGGAAAATACCTATCTTGGAAAAACCTATAAATAGGAGCCAACAAGAAGTACAAAATAACACTGATGAGTCCTAGATGGAACCCGCTAATAGCTATAAGATGGGAGATACCTAGTTTTTGAATCTTATCTCTAGTGCTTTTTTGGATATTTGAAGCAAAAAAGAGAGCTTCATATATCTGTTTCATCTCTTTAGTTTTGTGCTGATTGGCGATCTGTTTTTTGATTTTATTAAGGAAGTTTTCTCTTTTTTGCTTGAACGGTTTTATATAGATACTGACTGCAAAAAAGTTTTTAAGGTACTTCAAAAATGTGATTTTATCCGTCTTGAACTCTACAAAAACTTTAGAGCCTACAGGTATATCTCTTTTACTCCAACTCACCGTATAAAAGGTATATCCACCATCACTTTCAAGCTTAAAGACATCATAAGCTCTACCGTTTGTTTTATGTTTTTGGTAGTGATTTAAGACTTTTGCAAGCTCTACATGTAGAGGCTTTGAAATTAACTGCCTATAGCGATAAAATTGCCACCCTAACGAGATAAAAAAGAGTAAAATCAGAACAGATAGTGTCCAAAGTATCTCCTTTTTATTTAAAAAGAGTGGAACAGCTTCCATCTAAATCGTAGGCATATCAATTTTAGCCTCTTTTTTATCTGTATCTTTGTAAATTATCTCTATCGGTACTCCGCCGGCATCTATAAATTTTGTAGTATTTTTTTGGAAGATCATATTTGCCACACCTATCGGGCCATTTCTGTTTTTACCGATAATTATCTCTGCACTCTCTTCAGGTTTTTCAAAAAAGTTGCTTTTATACTCTTTGCCCTCTAGCCTTGCTCTTTGCTCTTTCTCTTTCTCTTCTCGCACTCTATATACATCATCACGATATACAAAAAGTATGATATCGGCATCTTGCTCGATAGCACCGGACTCTCTAAGGTCGCTTAGCATTGGTCTTTTATCGCCCCTGCTCTCTAAGCCTCTGTTTAGCTGAGAGAGTGCGACTATAGGCATATCTAGCTCTCTTGCTAAAAGTTTCAAACCTCTACTCATATCACTTACTTCAAGGTGTCTGTCTTTACTTCCACTTCCACTCATCAACTGCAAATAATCAATAACACAAAGACCGACTTCTGGGTGATTCGTCTTTAACTTTCTGAGTTTTGAGCGAATTTTATGTATATCCACATTTCCGTCATCATCTACAAAAAACTTTTTGCCCGACATCTCATCAGCTGCACTTGAGAGTCTAGTCCACTCATCATCACTCAAATCCCCTCGCCTTATCTTTTGTAGCGGTATAGAAGTTTTAGAGCTAAACATCCTAAGCATCAACTGTTCAGCCGGCATCTCAAGCGAAAATATCGCCACACCTTTGTTATCATCAAGTGCATTTTGAGCGAGGTTTAGACAAAAAGCAGTATTGTGAGTAACTGTCATATCCTCTAATAAAAAAAGACTATTACCGTCAATCTCAAAACCAAAATACTCATCTATTTTGTCAAATTCTACACTTATACCTGTTTGATTCCAACTTCTTTTTGCGCTCCAAGCCTTAGCTCTCTTTCTCTTTATCTTCACAGGAACTTTGTCTATATCTCCAAAAATTCTCACACGATACACTTCACACTCAAAATTAATACTCTTAATCTTCGCCATTTTACTTATCAATGATGTTCTAAAACCCAAAGAATCAGCTAAAAATTTTATATCTTTTGCAAGATTAAAATCTTTTTGTGTAATCTCAAATCCATTGCAATTTTTATCATAATACCCGTCACTATCTATCAACCCAGCCAAAAGCTCTAGCCTGTTTTGTGTCGAATTGATAAGATAGTCTCTAGGTATATGCTTATTATCGATCAATCCTAATCTTCTAATCTCGGCTTGCAAACTAGGATTCTCTTTCTTACCTCCTGCTTGCCCGCTACTGATCGCATACATCGAACACTTTTTGCTTTTTTTTGATTTAACAAGCATCAAGTTTAATCTCTTTGCATACTCTCTAAGGTACTCCACAATCTCTTTGTCTTTAGTTGCTATCCTCACATCGGATTTTCTGCCATCACCTAGCCACAAACCCATAAAATAAGGCTCTATGGTCAATTTTTTCTCCATAAACTTAACAGGAACTTTATATCCTTTATAGTTTGATTTGAATTTTGAAGATTTTTTTATATACTCTTTAACCGATATATTTAAAACATCTCCATGCTTATGTTTCCATTCATTTCTGCTTCTCTTAAGAGAGAGTATATGAGATTTATTGACACGATAATCTATGCCTTTGTTTTGTCTAACCCAATACATCTCCTCTCTTCCGTGAGCCAATGAGAGTATTTTTCTAGGAGTTGAATCATCCCCCATAA
>JALUMZ010000042.1 GCA_027055635.1 Campylobacteraceae bacterium | reverse complement strand
ATATAAATATGTTTAAAATAGTAGAAAATGCAAAAGAGGCATGGGCGCATATAGTCAGTTGGTATGATAAAGCTACTATGCAATACAAACACCTATGATTAACAAATTTATATTTTATTGCTACACCAAAAATTGAATTAATTATTAGACAAAGTAATACTTATTGCTTTTCATCGTTTATATGTTCTAGCGGTACAAATTTGTATTCAACAGGATTGAAATAGTCCAAATTTCCACTTTCTATATGGTAAAACCATCCCATTATATGTAGTTCTCCTGCATGAACTTTGTGTTTTACGGCTGGATATGTCAGTAGATGATTTAACTGCTCTATGACATTAAATCTCTCGGTAGCTCTTAAGAGTTTTTTGTGATTTGCCTGACCTATGAGTGCTTCTGCCTGATCTCTCGCTGCTTCACCATAGCTCATCCATTTTTTTAGATTTCCTTCATCACTATTGTTTGGTATTTCATGAAAAAGAGCTTCGCATGCTCCACAATGTGTATGCCCGCATACGATGATATTTGCTACTTGCAGGTGCATAAGTGCATATTCGATAACCGCAGCAGTTGCACAACTTTTTATATCAGGATTATAAGGCGGTATAAAGTTTCCTATATTTCTAGTGACAAATATTTCACCCGGATCGGTGTGTGTTATAAGATTTGGGACAACTCTCGAATCACTGCATCCTATGAAGAGTGACTTGGGAGCTTGACCTTTTTGGGCTAACTCTTTAAATAAATCTACATATTTTTTACCATAACTCTCTTTGAACTTTTTATGACTTTTTGCTAAACTCCTAACACCCATAATATTCACCTTTCATTTTTTTTGATATTATACCATTTACCCTGCATTTTTTGATATAATTTTAGTATTGCTACCCAACACCACATAAAGAGACGATATGTTTACAGGACTTATAAGAGAATTTGCAACAGTTATCAGCTATCAAAATAATGTTTTGACTTTAAAAGCTAAATACAGACCAAATATAGGTGATAGTATAGCAGTAAACGGCGTGTGCCTGACTGTTATAGAACTTGGTGAGGGAGTTTTTAAGGTTGAACTCTCCAAAGAGACAAGAAGCTTAATGGCTGTAAAAAACCTAAAAGATAAAGTTCATATTGAGCCTGCTATGAGATTAAGCGATAGACTTGAGGGCCATATCGTACAAGGGCATATTGATTGTATCGGAATTATAAAAAGTATCCAAAAAAATCAAAATGCTACGGATTTTTATATCTCCTATCCAAAAGAATTTTTTAAATACATCATTCCTAAAGGCAGTATCGCTATAGATGGTGTAAGTTTGACAATCAATGAGGTACTAAATGAACAGTTTAGACTCACTATCATTCCTCATACTTTTGACCAAACACTTTTTGGCAAATACAGCTTGGGGCAAGAGGTAAATATAGAAACAGATATGTTTGCTAGATACATACACCACATGATTAATGGTAGAAAATCTCTAAATTGGAGTGATATAGATAGCATCATGGCAAGATTTTAGATGAGATATCTCTTTAGTGATAGATTTGGTGGTGTAAGCAAAGCTCCATTTGCAAGTCTCAACCTAGCTCTACATGTAGAGGATGATTTTAGAGATGTAGAGAAAAACAGAGAGATACTCGCAGAGAAAATAGAGACAAATAGGCTCATCTTTATGGAGCAGATTCACAAAGACCACATAGAGATAGTTACCGATGCCACAGCACAAGAGCTGCTTGGAACTGATGCCATGATAAGCGATATCAAAGGTATTGGGTTGTGTGTTATGGTGGCAGATTGTATCCCTATTTTGTTTTATGATTCTATCAAAAAAGTTATTGCGGTAGCTCATGCAGGAAGACAAGGTGTGGCACTTAATATTGCAAACAAAGTTATAGAGAGTATGATCCATAATTTTGCTTCCAAAGTTGAAAATATAGAGATTTTCATGGGTCCTGGCATCAAATCTTGTTGCTATGAAGTAAAAAAAGATGCAATAGAATGTTTTGAAAACTACTCACATGTACATAAAGATAAAATATATCTTGATATAGAAAAGAAGTGTATAGATGATATGCTCAAAATTGGGATTGTTCAAGAAAACATAAGCTCATCTTCTATATGCACTTGTTGTGATCAAAGATATTTTTCATACAGAAGAGATGGAAAAACCGGTAGGTTTTGTGGAGTGATAACATTATGAATTTTTTTGATGACAAAGAGCCTCCAAAGAGTGGAGAGATTTTTCAAACACTACATGAAAACAACGATATCCTAATAGAAAAGATAATCAGTTCAAACAAACAAGAAGGTAAACTCTACAATCAAGATCATGACGAATGGATAATATTGCTAGAAGGAGAAGCACTGCTTGAGCTAGTAAATGAAAAAAAATCTCTAAAAAAGGGAGATTTTTTATTTATTGCCAAAAATACTCCCCATAAAGTTCTGCAAACCAAAGACGGAACTTTATGGTTATGCATACATATAAAAAATCAGTAAATTATAGTTTTTGGTTTTGAAATAAGTGTAGCAGATGGTTTTCCGAGATAGTACCCCTGAGCATAATCTACACCCATGTCTGTAACAATATCTAAAACATCTTTTGAGTGTACATACTCGGCAATAGTTTTAACTCCAAGTTTTTGTGCAAAATCAACTATCGTTTGAGAAATTATCTTCATATCATCATTTTTATCTATATTTTTTATAAGACTTCCATCAATTTTTATATAGTCTGGTTGAAGTTTCACTATTCTTTCAAAATTTGAGTAGCCACTACCAAAATCATCAATAGCAATTTTTACACCGTATGATTTAACTACATCAATAAAGTTAAATACCAAATCATAATCTTCAATGCCCTCACTCTCAAGTATCTCAAATACCACCCAAGAGCCGATATCGTAATGATTCAAAATTTCTAACATAAAATCCATGGTTGTTTGGTTTATGATATCTTGATATGAAAAATTGATAGAGAACTCACTTGAAGAGTGTTTGAAGTTTTCAAATGCTTTTTTTATTAAACTTCTAGAAAGAAGTGGATATAGTTTTGACTGCTTTGCTATATCTAAAAAACTATCTGGAGAGTATAGCGAGCCATCCTCTTTTTTGATTCTCATAAGCGTTTCATATTTATCAATTTTTTTGGTTTTTATATCTACAATAGGCTGATAATATGGAACAATCATATCATCTGCTAGTGATTTCTTGAGGATATTTATCATCTTGATATTTTCTATATACTCTTCATCTTTCTTGGTATTTGAATCATATATAATATAAGCTTCTTTCCCTTGTTTCGCCTCTTTATATGCTAAAAATGCGAGTTTCAACAGATTTGCTTTGCCTTGTGCTGCTCCTATTGTAAAACTTAAGTTTACATCATTGTCTTTATGATTTAAGCCATCTTTGGAAATTTTTTGAGATAATTTTTTGAGATAATTTTCTAACTCTGACTTCTCAAAAAGGGATGAAATCAATATAGCATACACATCTGCTTCAAATTTGTAGAGCCTAGAATCTTTAGTGGGAAGATTGTCTTTTAACCATTTTGCCACTAAAATTAAAATTTCGTCTCCAAAATCATTGCCATATATGCTATTAATTGCTTGAAATGAGTCTATATTTAAGATGATCAGTGTAAGATTTTGCTTTTGGTTAAATTTTGCTTTATCTGCTATTAGTTGTATTCTATTTGGTAATTTTGTGTATATATCTATATATGTGTTATCTTGTATAGCTTTTTTAACAATCATCAACTCTGTCAAATCATGCCCTATCAATAGATAATCTTTTAAAACGCCCTCTTTATCTCGTATAGGAACTATAGAACACTGCAAATAGACTCCTTCACCAAAAGGAATTTTTAAGTACAGTACTCCTTCCCAAGATAAATTGTGTCTTAGAGTTTCATGTATTTCATTTTTAATATCAATTTTATTTATCAATAATTCATCTAGTGTTTTTCCTATGCACTCATCTTTTGTACGCAAAATCAGTTGGCAAAATGACCTATTGGCATAACTCAAAATAAAATTTTTATCAAATTTTGCCAAAGAAGAACTCTCTTCAAATGCATCAAGATATGCCTGCTTAGAGTTTTCTTCTAACTTTGCTGACTTTCTTAATTCGCTTAATAGTTTTATAAGATTTAGAAGTAAAAAGAACATAGCTACTGTTAAAAGAGAGATAGAGACGATTTTTAAATTATTATTAACAAGAATCAATAGAAGGAATACCAAAAACATCATGA
>JALUMZ010000041.1 GCA_027055635.1 Campylobacteraceae bacterium | reverse complement strand
CTGCTACCATGGTTGATTTGTCGAAAAGTGTTCTTGAAAATATTTCTGTAAGTATCAATAGTATCAAAGAGACAATAAAGAGTGCTGAAAGAAGGGCTCCCAATCCTGAAAGCCCCTTTTCAAATTTTATAAAAAATTTCATAATTTTTCTTATTTTCTATACTCTTTGAAGATTTTTTTGATGTCACTGCTTGCATCTTCAAGATAAGATTTTAACATCTTTGAGCCAACTTCTGCCAATTGTTTCTTAAGCGTAGGTGTTGGATCACTAACTTTCATACCATGCTTTGCAAGTATGACTAAGTCCTCTTTGTCTATGTTTCTGCTGATATCCCATTGGATTTTTTCCATCTCTTTTGCGGCTTTTAACATAGCTTTTTGCTGAGCTTTATCAAGTGAATTCCAGTAGTCAAAATTGATAGTGACTGCTTGAAGTGGATAGGCATAACCTATCTTTGTAAAGTTACTCAAAACTTCCCAAAGTTTACCGTTTTTTCCACTCTCAGAAGATGTAACAACTGCATTTACAAGACCAGTACTAAGCGCTGAGTAAACTTCGCCCCATGGAAGTGCCACAGCACTACCGCCTGCCATTTTTACAAAGTTTGCTGAGTTTTTGTCATAAGTTCTAGCCTTTACTCCGGCAAAATCAGCAGTTGAATTTAGAGCTTTTTTAGTATAAATTCCACTCGGTGGCCAAGTAACTGCGTAAAGAAGCTTTTGATTCCACTTTTTAAAGGTTTTATTGTAAGCCGGCTTTGAAATTTGATACAATCTATAAGCATCATCATAAGAGGAAGCCACAAAAGGAAGAGCTGAGATACCAAAAACTTTACCGCCACCTGCGGTAAAAGGTATAAACATATCTGTCATAGGAACAACACCGTCTTTTACTGCTTTTAGAGCATTTCCCTTAACAAGAGAGCTACCAGCATGTACTTTGATATTCACGCTACCATTTGTGTACTTTTTAACTAAAGCTGCATACTTCACAGCACCTTTTGTATGGAAATTTGTCGCTCCATACTTTGCATTTAAGTCCATATTTACAGTTCCTGCGAACATCAATGATGCAACTCCCGCTGCCAAAGCTACTTTTCTTAACATATTTTCTCCTTTGAATTTTGTTGTTACTATAATATTACAAGGTTAGAGTGAGAAAAAAGTGAGGGTAAATCCAGAAGATGTAAAAAAGATGTAAAAGTGCCCTACATGTAACTAAAAGTTACATGTAGATTATTTATTGTTGGTTTTTAATTTATCTAAAAATTCATTTTCCGCTAACGGTTTTGAAAAAATAAATCCTTGATACAGTTCACACCCTTGCAGGTGTAGAATATCGAGTTGTTTTTTGTTTTCCACGCCTTCTGCTACAACCTTAAGTTTTAGGTTGTGTGCCATGTCAATAATCGTTTTTACAATTCCAGCTGCCCTCTTGTCCTCTATGATGTCATCGATAAAGGATTTATCTATCTTAAGCTCATCTAGGGGTAAATTTTTAAGATAGCGTAATGATGAATATCCTGTTCCAAAGTCATCTATAGAAAAACTGAAACCATATTTTTTTAGTTTTCTCATCACATCAAGTACGCTATCAATACTACTAGCAATAACTTCTTCAGTAATCTCAAGAATAATAAAATGTGGATCAATGCCATATTGCTTGGCAAAAACTATAACCCTGTTTGCAAATCCTTTTGAAGAATACTGTGTTGGTGAAACATTTATTCCAATGCTTTTTATGCCTGATTTCTCAATAGTAAAACGATTTTTTCTTACAAATTCAAAAACTTTTTTAATAATATGATCTCCGATTTCGATAATAGAACCCGTCTCCTCCGTAATAGGAATAAATTCTGCCGGTGAAACTATATTGCCATCTTCATCTCGCAATCTCACTAATGCTTCGGCTGAAAATATTTTTTGTTGATTGTTGTATTTTGGCTGATAATTTATAAATAATAAATCCTTCCGTATCGCACCTTCAATCAACTGCTCTACTTGCAATCGTCTGTCTGTCAACTTCTGCATATTGGGTACAAAAAATACAATTTTACCTCGGCCTTGTTCCTTTGCGCGATATAGGGCGTTATCAGCTTGTTTCATTATCACTTCTGTATTTGCTTCAATTCCAAATAAGGTAATGCCTATGCAGGCCGTAATCTTAAAATTGTTGTTATCAATTACTAAGTTTTCAGATATAGTTGACAATATTTGCTGTGCAAATTTCATAGTAACTTCTTTTGCCTCTTCTTTCTTAGCAGCTATTTTGCTTTGTATAATGAGAAATTCATCTCCTGCTACTCTTGTCACCTGAAAATCTTTTCCTTTAATAGTTCTCATCCGATTGGCTATCTTAATGAGAATTTTGTCTCCAACCCTGTGTCCCATAGATTCATTTAACAGTTTAAATTGGTCAAGATCAATATAGAGTAAAGCACAATATTTATCAGTATCCAAATTATGCTTTGTTAGATTTTCTATTATTTGGTCAATCATCCTCCTATTGGGCAATCCTGTTAGTGCATCGTGAAGAGATTGAAATTTAATATCTGTATATTTTTCAACAATTTCATGATGCATCTTATTTATAACATTGACTACTTGAGTTAATTCATCTCCTCCATTTGAATTATTGTCAGAAGATCGCTCAAGTGATAAATCATCTATCTCTAGACCCTGATAACCATCTATGTGAAGCTTATCTGTATAATCTTTAATAGTTAACAAATGCTTTACAATAAAATGCCAAGATAATAGTATAATTGCTATACTTAAAAGTACGAAGAAAATGATAATTGGGAAAATTATGCCTAAAGCAGTTTTTTTGATTTTTTCTATAATATGCGCTCTTGTTGCTATATAATCCAATTTGCCCAAATAAATTTTTCTCCCATTATATTGATGATATATGGGGATACTTTTTTCTATAATATTTTTTCTAGCCTTATTTCCTTTTTTAATAAGCAAATTTCCTTTTTCATCAAAAAGCTCTATATAAACAATATCTCTATCCATAAGCAAATCATTAGTCAATATATTGAGCCCATTAAAATTCATTTGCCATAAATTTTGAGATAATGAGTTTTTTATGCTCTGTTCAACTTGCATAAGCTCTTTGTTTAGATTAGAAACATCGTCTCTGTATTCATAATAAATAGAGAAGGAGGAGATAATAAGAGCCAGCAACAAACCAAAACCTGCAATATAGAGCGAAAATCGCTGAGCTATTTTACTTTTTAAAATAGAAATACCCTCATTTGTTTTTAATTGTTTTTTATAATCAGAATCAATGTATTTTTTCATTATTTATAAAGCCGGTGTAATAGCAGCATATTTTTCTTTGATACGTTGATAGGTTCCATCCTTTTTCATCTTCTTTAATACTCTGTTTATATCATCTATTTTTTTGGCAAAAGGGGAGTTCTTTCTGATTAAAAGTCGAAATGGGAGTGATGAGAATATTGGTGATATAGTGATGATATTTTCGTAACCCTTTAAAAGTATACCCTTAGTAACTCTTTTTTTTGATAAAATATTATATGCATTTAAATCAAACATGATAAAAATATCTGCCCTCCCCTTGGCTAACATATTAAATGCAATATCGACAGATGGTACCCATATAATATGCTTAATCCCATACTTTTTATATTTATCTTCTGTCCATCCAGAGCCTATAATATCCACTACTGTAAGGTTTTTCATATCACCAAATGAATTTATTTTTAGCATCTCACACGCTTTTGGATTGTCTCGACGAAAAAATAGGGTTTCATCAATATTCCAAATAGGTTCAGTTGCTAGAGTCAAGGCTTGTCTTGCTTTAGTGTGGACAGTCACCATACCATCTGCTTCACCATCTTTTACCATTTTCTGTGCTCTTTTCCAAGGATATACTGCTTTTTTAAGCGGAATTCCAAGACGCATAAATGCCTCGGTAAGAATATCATTAAATATGCCAGCAGGCTTACCGTCTTTTCCACGATAAATAGCAGGCCAATAGTTTTCATCATCCACCCATACAAAAGAGTTTTTGTCAGTAGCATTAGATACTGTTGCTATAATAAGTAAAATAAAGATAAAAAAAATATTTTTCATGCAATCTTCTCCTCTTGTAAGGTATAGTAATTATATTTTTCTATGCAAAGATGCACAATTATTTATTATACAAAAACTCTAATACAAATTCTCTTAAATTCAATATTAAGAGAAAAATTGTAATGTATATCAAATTAGGGATATAGTAAACAAAAAAAACAAAAA
>JALUMZ010000040.1 GCA_027055635.1 Campylobacteraceae bacterium | reverse complement strand
CTCAATCCTTTTTTAACCATATCTATAAGCTCTTTTTCACTATCGTCATCTAGTATCTTTACTCTGATGTCAAAATCAAATCTTACTCCTGCAGGAACTCTCTCTGTTTGCCTTGGGTTTGAAGCTGTACCTTTTTGTCTATCTATAACATTTTCATATTTTGCTTCACTAAGTTCCATATTTTCACTCTGTTTTGATAGGCTACAGTCACCCACGCTAATTCTTGTAATTCCAAAGATATTCTCGCTACTACTATCTCCGAAAAGTTTCAGCAGATTTGTTGCTCTATTTTTTTTCTGTTCATCATCAAAAATAGGATTATTCAACAATTTGGAACTAAAGGGAGAACCATCTCCGATTCCAACTACTCCTATGTCCCACTCAAGCAAACTTCTCATCTTGCCTTTCAAAGAACTACCCGGTATGTATGGTTTATCAGTATTGATGTCTTTAATCACGCCATTATCAATCCCGCCTATTTTCATAGTATCATCACCACCACCGATATGAAGACCGCTGAGTAATTCTATCTGCCCTTTTATATTTACTATTTTCATCTTAATTTCTCCCATCTAGTGCTTTATGAAATCCAACAACTGCTTCAAAAAAAAGTTTGAAAGTGTTCAAGTCCTCTTTTTTAGCAATCTGATTTACGCAACTATTCATCATCAAAACAAACGCACTATTTACAATTTTACCGCTACCACTGCTTCTTTGACTAGCATATGCCACTTTTGAATTCAACATCTTTACAAATGGCAAAACTTCATCAAAATCTTTATGTTTTGCTTTTTCATTAAGTTCCAAAACTTTATCATAAAATTTTCTCATCTGAGTATTTTGGACGCCAAATTTTTTATCAGCACCTATTTTTTCTGCCCATTTTTTAGCTGTCACATTGAACAACTCTTTATCCTCTTTGTAGTCTAACACTATCACTTCACTCTCCTTTTGTATATAAATTCACTAAGCACTACTTTGAAACCCGCACCGTAAGTCTCTATATTTTTATTTATCTGTTTAAATAGATCATCAAAGTTTTCATTTTTTATCTTTTTTACCACATTTCTTTTGAACATGTAAGATAGTTTTGATTTCCACATTGTATTTTTTATATCATCTTCTATATTTTCTTTCATATCACAAAGTTCAAGCAATCTATACAAAAAAGCTGTATTAAAAACATCGGGATATTTCTGCGCCATCTCCTTTATGATTTGAAAATCCTTTGTCATATCATAGATATAATCATCAAAACCTACTGTTTGCCCAAAAAGAGTTATAGCATTTTTCTCTTTATCCTCCTCTTTTTGCTCAGGCTTATACTCTTTTGACTTTTCAAGAGCCTCTTCGACAACATCAGCCACAAAGTTTATAGGCTTGTTTGGTTTTGTCATTATCATGCCAACAGATAGTGTCAACTCACTTCCTCGTGCAAACTCTATAAACTCCTCTCTTAACTCTCTGGTGAACTTTATCACCTCATCCCATGCACCGAGTACAAATATATCATCTCCACCGGCAAATACTGTATATAATGCTTTCTCTTTCATCATTTGTGATGCCTTAACACTGAAAAAATAGTCTATCATCCTTGAAAAAAAGTTATATCTGGCAAATGAATTAGTAACCTTTGAGTTTTGGATAAATTTTCCCATACTATCCACATCGCCCTTCATAGCCATCAAAGCTTCTACTCCATGCTCTCTAACCCCATCTTTTTTACCCTCTTTTACACTCTCTTTGGCCAACTCTTCAAAGGTTTTTACTTCATCTTCATCATTCTTGGCTACATAAGAGGACAGCTCCCACTTTGCATAGCCTTTAAACTCTTTATCATTGGTTATATCATATAAAGCTATAACATTATCTATCCTCCTCAGCTCATCTGAAAAATTGATAAAGTAGTTACCAAATATTTTATATTGTCCACTCCCTTTTGAGATAGAAAAAAAGTTTGACTTAGCAAGTTTTTTTCCTATATCTATAAAAAGATTACAGCTTTGGCAACCATCTTTACCCTCTTCTTTTTTTCTTTTGTTGCAATATTCACAAAGATTTTGGTTATTTATATCTTCATCATAGGATAAAACCGGATCTCTTGCTAGCAAGTCAAATTTTTTAAATTTTGTCTTTTCTACCTCATCCGCCAGTTTTTTTCTAAGCTCATTTTTATATCTACCTTCTACTGCAAAATCAGCCAAACTTGCTTCTGTAAAACTTATGCCAATTCCAGTCTCTGCAAAATACTCTTTGATAAAAAAGTCATTTAACTCTTTTTGAATTTTATGTAACTTACTGATACTATCCTTATCATTTACTCCAAGTATCTCAAATTTTCCTGCATTGGTTGAAATGATACTGTTGTATGAAAGTTCAAGTTCATCAACTATATAAAAGGCGATGATCTTGGTAAGTATTTGGATATAAGCTGACTTAGCTCTTAAGATTTTACTTGCTTTTAAGGCTGGAACTTGATCAAATATAAAATTTTGGATACAAAAAAAATCACCATTGATGAGAAGCATATCTTTTTGCTCCATGTCACTATTGTCCCCTTTATAGTAGTTCATGATATTTTTATTGCCATTTTTATAGAGTTTATAAATCGCACTCGAAAATACAGCAGTAGCTCTTAAGTGGTCATACAGAGGAATATTTGCTTTTACGGGAGCATAATCTTTTATCTTAAAAGTTGTAGAGCTTGGCATAAAAGAGGTGTATTTTTTCAACAGATAATCAATCGTAAAGCGATCTATACTGCTTGTTGCTTTTTCTTTTATCTTTTTCAAGTCTTTTATAAAACTATTCCACAATTTTTTATATTCATTTTCACTATCTTTATTTTTATCAACCGGATATATAGAGTTTGGATTTAGTGTGTCGATAGCAAATTTTTTATCTTTATCAAAAAGATGCCAAAGTCTTTGTCTTTTAAAATTCTCCTTCTCAAATTTAGCATTGTACTCATCAAACTTTTCTCTCTCAAATCCACTTGCCATCCTGTCTGCACTTGCTATTACCCAGCTTATATCATCTTTTGGGTTGTGGTGCATTGAAGTACTATCACTAAGCTCATCTCCTAGATTAAAAGACAACTCATGTAAAATCTGAGCCGTATATCTTGCATGATTGTATCTATAATCATAAGATTTGTAACTATCTTTTTTTAACTCTATCTCGGCTCTTTGACCAAATTTACCAATATCATGCAAAAGTCCCGCAACTGCAACTAAATCTATATCCCTCACTTTATACTCCTCTTGCCCTTACTTTTTATCAACCACCTTTATCTTTCCAAGACCAAATACACACTGTTTGCCTATGCCTATGATTTCACCGAGTTTCAAGAGTTCATAACTCTTTTTGTCTATATTTTTATACTCTATCTCTCCCATTATTCCACCAAATTGCATCTTTGTTTTTTGCCTGTTACTAAGTCTTGTTAACTCTTTAAAATATGTATGAGAACTCACTGCATCGTAAGTTGGTGTAAAATCTAATTTTTTTATCTTTTTGTTTTTGAGTTGGTTTGCTCTGTTTTGTATAGATGTTAATATAAGCTCCAAAGATGGGCTTGTTTTTAGCAGACGATTATCTTTTTTCGTTCTAAACGGAGTTATAAACTCTAGTTTAATATTTGGGTGGTACTGTGAGACTTCAAAACTTCTTATAAACTCTTTTGGCATTGAAAACCCATTTTCATCAAAAACAGTTTTTCCGCTTACGCTTATCGTAAACTTTTCAAAAGTCCTTCTATCTCTGCCAAGACCTGTCTCTTTTAACATTTTGTGTATGGCGGAGATTATATATGGCAGTCTATCACAAGCACTATCAAAAAGAAAAAAGTTAAAATCGAATTCTTTTTGGTCAAGTTTTATATCAAATCTATAGTTGTGGTAGCTATTTATTTTTTCAAAAAAATCGTAATAGAGGCAACTATCTTTGGCAAAACAGTCTCTACATGTAAAGGATGGATTTACACATACTACCCTCTTTAGACTATATCCAAAAGCACCTCTAAGGGCTGAACCCATAAAAGTTACTAAAGGATAATGTTTATCATAAGCTCTAAAATTTACCTCTACATAATTCATAAAATCCTCTTTTTTTAATTATATCACAATATCTATTTTAGAATTATATACAAGTATATGGACAAAAACTGTCCACTTTAGTTTTTTTAACTATACAATGCCTCCTTTAAAGCTTCATAAGCTACTCTATATCTTCTTTATCATGCCTAAGAGCATCATATATGTAGATATTC
>JALUMZ010000039.1 GCA_027055635.1 Campylobacteraceae bacterium | reverse complement strand
AGTATGGCATAAGAGACTATCGAGGCGGAGGTAGGAGTAGTGCTAGAGAGACTGCTGCTAGGGTTGCAGCCGGAGCTGTAGCAAAATTGATATTAAATGAACTAGATATAGATGTCAAAAGCGGTGTATGTGAAATAGGTGGACTAGAGGGAGGAGAGCTTGATTTTTCATATCCACCAAAAAGCCCAATATATGCTCTTGATAAAAGCAAAGATAAGCTCTGGCAAGATAAGATACTTGAAGCCAAAAATTCACACAACTCCATAGGTGGAGTCATACAAGTAAAGGTTATAAACCCACCAATTGGACTTGGAGAGCCGATATATTATAAATTAGATGCTGTTCTAGCAGATGCCATGATGAGCATAAACGGGGCAAAAGCTGTAGAGATAGGAGAGGGTGTAAAAGCTGCTAAAACTTTAGGCTCGCAAAATAACGATCAAATAGCAAGCAAAGGTTTTTTGAGCAATAACAGTGGCGGTATATTAGGTGGCATATCAAATGGTGAAGATATAGATGTAAAAGTATATTTTAAGCCGACCCCATCTATATTTATGGAACAAAAAACGGTTGATAAAAATGGAATGGAGAGGGATTTTTCTCTCAAAGGCAGACATGATCCCTGTATCGCTGTGCGAGGAAGCGTAGTAGCAGAAGCGATGGTGGCTGTAGTTATAGTGGATATGCTGCTTTTAAATATGAGCTCAAAAATACAAAATATAAAAAAAGTCTATTCCCATACCAAATTAAACCATAACTAAACACTTTAATGGTTTAATTTGGTATTAAAACAAACTAGGCTCCCTTAGACTCTTTATTTTGAAGCTTTTTCTGTGTATATTTGAGTAGCCAAATTTTTTTATCTCTTCTACATGTAGAGCTGTTCCGTATCCTTTGTGTTTTGGAAATGAGTAGTTTGGAAATTTATCGCTTATGTTATACATGTAAGCGTCTCTGCTAACTTTTGCCAAGATGCTAGCAGCACTGACCTCTGCTATCTTAGCATCTGCTTTTATCAATGTTTTTACTCCATTGACTCCAAAAGAGCTATTGCCGTCCATTAAGATGTCACACTCTTTAAAATGCTCTTTTATCTCTTTTATGGCATAACCTAGGCAATAACTTAGCCCCTTATCATCTATCATATCGTTATCACAAAAGACTATTTTGTAGTCTGCATTTTGTTTTATAAGTATGAAAAGCTCATCTCTCTTTTTTTCACTGAGAATTTTTGAGTCTGCCAAACCATCTATGTTGTTTTTTAGTATAACCCCAGCAACCACGAGCGGTCCTGCTATACAACCCCTGCCTGCTTCATCGATTCCGCATAGCATTTGATAAGAGCCCCCTAAAATCATCTGAACTTATTGGTTTGCTGTATAGGTATCCTTGACATAATATATCACCAAAGTTAAGGAGTATTTTTTCTTGACTTTTATGCTCTATGCCCTCAGCAACTATTTTACAATTAAGTTTTTCTGCTAGCAAAATGATAGTCTCTACTATAGCTTGGTCATCTCTATTTGTCTCTATAATGTCTATGAATGATTTATCTATTTTTAGAGTATTTATTGGAAAATTCTTTAGATAATTTAAAGAAGAGTACCCTGTTCCAAAATCATCTATTGATATCTCAAACCCAACATTTCTTAACTCATTTAAGATTTCTAAGTTTTTTGCAGTATCTTGCATCAAAAATCTTTCTGTTATCTCTATTTCTACCTCTTGTGCTTTAATTCCTACTTTTTGTATTATCTCTTTGAATGACTGAACTATGCCTTTTTGTGCAAGCTGAATACTAGAGACATTGATCGCAATATATTTTATATTTAGTCCTTCTTTCTTCCACTTCATGAACTCTTGACAGGCATTTTCAAAAACCCAATTTCCTATCTCTATTATCTGTCCACTATCTTCTGAAATAGGTATAAATATATCAGGAGGAACGAAACCTAACTCTTTTGAATTCCATCTAATCAAAGCTTCAGTAGCAACTATTTCCCCATTTTTTATTGAGATTTGAGGTTGATATACAAGTGTAAAATCTCTATTTTTTATTGCCAAATTTAGTTCATTTTCTATTTTTAATCTTTCATCTATTTTTTTTGATATATTTCTTGTATAAAATTCATATCTATTTCTATTTTTACTTTTTGCCAAATACATAGCCGCATCAGAGTTTTTTAGTATGTCGTATATACTATTGCCGTGCTTTGGATAAGTCGCTATGCCTATGCTAGAGGTGATATTCAATTTATAATTATCGATTTGCATGGGTTGTGATAGAGTATGCAATAATTCTTCGCATATAGTTGTGATTGAGCCGTAATTATTTAAAAGAAGAAAAAATTCATCTCCACCAAATCTTGCCAGTAAAGAATTTGCTTCTATGGTTTCTTTAATTCTTTTAGCAACAACTTTTAGTACTTTGTCTCCTGTTTCGTGACCTAGTGTTTCATTTATATCTTTAAACCTATCTATGTCTAAAGAGATAAGAGAAACATCTCTTCTATCAATTTTTGCTACATCTATCACTGTTTTTGCTTTCTCTAAAAAACCTTCTTTGTTTAATAACCCTGTGAGCAGATCGTGGTATGCCATATATCTTGCTTTGTCTCTACTTTTTGTTATCTCTGTGATGTCCTGAATTGTACCAATTGAAAGATAAAGTTTTCCATTATCTCTATACTTATGTTGAAATCTTGTGCTGATATACTTTATAGTTTGATTATTATCTGTAATCTCATTTTCCATATAAAAATCTTTTTTTAATTTTATACTGTTTTGTAAGTCGCTATGAAATGAATCTCTTTGGTTTTTTTGTATAAAATGCAAAAAGTCTTCATAAGTTATATGTTCTTTATCGGAGACTTTTAGTATATTTCCTAATTCTGCTGAGAGCTGTATAGCATTTTTTGCCCACTCTATCTCAATGCTACTTATATGTGTAATTTTTTGTGCCGTTTTTAGTTTACTTGTTTGCTTTACCAAAGAGGCATAGATTTTTTTATTTGCAAGGTGTGCCATTACTATGATAAGTAAAAAAAGTAAAGAGAAAAATATCAATATATAGGATATTATTTTTTGTTGATTTTGAGATTTTGTATAGTAGCTTACTAATTGATTTTCAAATTGTTTTAAAAGAACAGATAGATTTATATTTTTTGCTTCAGTACTCACGGCTGATATTTGTTTTAAATCTGCATAGCTTTGTTTCATATTTTCGATAAAATCAACCAAATCACTATCTGTTAATTTATATAAGTCATTTAGCACTATCAAAGATTTTATGTTGTTTTCTAGATTTTTATTTTTATTTTGTGCTAAATGCAATAGATTAATCAAAGGGTTATCTACATATATAAAAATATCAGTAAGATTGAGTTTTTCTTGAAGTTTTTTCCGAAGTCTCAAAAGCTTTTCTACGGATTTTATGATTCGCTCATTATGAAATTGAAACCAGCTTAATATTTGTGATTTTTCGCGATACTTTTCTTTTAGAGAATCAAATTTTATCTCTAACTCCTCTTGATTTAAAAAATCTATATAATTATCCATCTTTCTTAAGTTATTTTCAATGGCTAATCTAGTTTGTCCAATCATTACACTATCTGTAAATTGCAATTTTTTAGATAATAGTGTATTGATATTTTTGTTGGTAATTTCAAGTTTTTTTAAAATATTCAAATACTTATAGTTGTTTTGGTTTGTTCTTGAGATGTGAATTGTTAAAGCAAGTGTTGAGAGGATCAGCAAAGAGAATATGCCAATAATCAAAAATGTATAATCTTTTTTAAACTCTATATTCACTAAGCCCTCTCAAGCAAAATGCTAGTATTATTACTCCACCAGACAATATTTAGGATATTGTCTGGTGGAGTAATTAAGTGTATAATTATACCAAAATTATTGACTCAATGCCCAGTCCCAAAATGATATTTGTTTAAATTCTATATCCTCTAATTCAAATTTACCTTCATTGCCAATAGTGATGATCTCTACTTTTTTTATATGCAGGGATTTAAAATGAGAAACATATCTATTCATTTTATCTTTTAGACTCTCTATAGGTGTAAAAGGTAAACAGATGATGCCAAGTTTTTTTGCAGGAATAAAAAAATCTATTTTTTCAGTATAGTATATATCTTTCTCCCTTTTGTATAGCTCTAAAAAAATTATATTTTCAAATCTCTTGATAAAATCTTTTCTAAAAGTTAAGCCACTTTTGATTGCAAAATCAAAGAGATATAGCTTTTTTGCTGCTTTTTTTTGAGCATATTTTTCTAAA
>JALUMZ010000038.1 GCA_027055635.1 Campylobacteraceae bacterium | reverse complement strand
CTTTTTTAATTTTTTCCAATATTTTATCTCTGATGTCATTTTTGTTTTTAAGATATATATATTTGGCAACTCTCTTTGCTATCTTGGTTTGATTTTTTATGCTCTGTTTAAGCCTGTTTTCTCTGGCTTTCTCTTCGTACAGTATATCTTCTCTTAGATTTTCAATAGAAGTTTTTATTGTAAGCTTTTCTCTTTGAATAAGTGTCTCTTTGAAAACTCTCAAATGGTTTTTGAACTCTTTAATTTGCAGTTTTACCAAAACAAAAGCTAGAGCAAATGAAACTAAAATAATCGTGATAGTAGAACCAAGAAGTACTATTTTACTTATATTTCTCTCTTCTTTTGTTCTATTTTTATCTTTCAACTTTTAACTTATAACCCATATTTGATATATTTTTTATGATATTGCAAGGAAGTTTTTTTCTTAAAAAACCTATAGTAGTCCTAAGCGAATTTATACTCATATAATCATCTTCCCATACTTCTTGTTCTATCATATTGTATGTTACGACTCTATCTCTATTTTTTACCAAAAGCCTCAAAAGAGTAAGCTCTTTTTTTGTCATCTCTATCTCTTCATCGTTGTAGTAAAAAAAGTTGTTTGAATAGTTGAAATAAAAATTTTCATCAAAATATAGCCTTTTCTCTTTTTTTATGTGGGATATTGCTTTTTGTAGTGCCGGTAAAAGATTTCTTTTGGTCAAAGGCTTTATGAGGTATCTTTCTAGTCCTAATTCAACTGCATCAAGCAGATATTTTTCATCACTAAATGCAGTTGAGATGATTATTTTAGTCTCTTTATCATTTTGTCTTATCTTTTTTGTAAGTTCTATTCCATCCATTTTTGGCATTTTTATATCACTTAAGATGATATCCGGTCTCTTTTTTAGATATATTTCATACCCTTGGAGCCCATCTTTTGCCTCATAGGCTTCTTTAAACATTCTCTTTAGCACTCTTAAATTTACTGCTCTTATACCCTCATCATCTTCGATATATAAAATAGTAAAATTATCAAATTCATTCACTTTACACCCTATTTATCTTCACTAGTCCCCATTTTACCCAAAAATAGTTGAGTTATCAATGGCCACAAGAGCATTATAATGGTGATAACAAGTATGCTCGCAGTAATTGGTCTCTCCCACAAAAAACTAAGCGAACCATCGCTGATAGTCAAAGCTCTTCTAAGGTTGTTTTCCATCATGCCTCCAAGTATGAAACCAAGTATCATAGGAGCCATAGGATAATCTACTAGCCTTAAAAACACTGCCACTATAGAGAAAAACACCATCATATATATATCAAATGTATTGAAAGTGACAAGATATACACCTATTAATGAAAAAAACATAACCAGAGGCAAAAGAATTTGCTTGGGCGTTGCTAAGAGCTTGGCTATGTATGGTATAAGCGGAAGATTTAAAATCAAAAGTATTAAATTTCCTATATACATGGATATAATGACAGACCAAAATAGGGCGGGTTGCTCTGTGTATAGTGTTGGTCCTGGTTGTATGCCATACGATATAAGAGCTCCTAAGATAACAGCTGTTGTTCCACTACCGGGAATTCCTAAAGTTAAAAGTGGTACAAAGGAGCCAGAGCAAGCAGCATTGTTTGCACTCTCGGGTGCTGCTAAGCCTCGTAAGCTTCCCTTTCCAAACTTTAATTTCTCTTTTACATTTGCTATACTTCTCTCCATGCCATAAGCTAAAAATGATGCTATAGTAGCCCCAGCACCTGGAAGAACACCAACAAAAAAGCCTAAAACAGATGAGCGGCCTATGACAGGAGCTATCTCTTTTATCTCTTTTTTAGTGACCTTTAGACTGCCTATCTCCTTTTTAAGTGCTTCTTTTTCCTCTTTTGTCATCTTTTGATTTTCTATGATATTCATTAGTGCTTCAGACAGAGCAAATGATGCCATAGCTAGAAGCAAGAAACTTATACCATCTATGAGATTCATATTGCCAAAAGTATATCTTGATACTCCCGAATCAGCATCAGTACCCACAGTAGCTAACATCAAACCAAATATAGTCATGATGGCAGCCTTTAGAAATTTACCCTTTCCGGCAAATGCTGCGACAGCAGTCAGGCCAAGAACCATCAAAGCAAAGTAGTCAGAAGATTGAAAACTGAGCGAAACTTTTGCAAGTGCAGGAGCAGCAACAAGTAGAAAAATAGCTGCTATAGTTCCACCTGAAAATGAGGCATAAGCAGCTATTGCCAATGCTTTCCCTGCATGTCCTTGTCTTGCCATCGGATATCCGTCAAAGGCAGTTGCTACTGTTCCGGCAACTCCCGGAGCATTTATAAGTATAGAAGAGGTCGAACCACCAAATATAGCTCCATAGTAAACCCCTGCTATCAAAATCAAAGCAGAAGAGGGATCCATACCATATGTGACAGGTATCATCAAAGCTATGGCAGAGATTGGTCCAAGACCAGGGAGCATACCTATAAATGTTCCTGCAAATGCACCAATAGCAACCATGAAAATATTGTAACCCGATAGTGCTGTTGTGATTCCAAGCCAAATACCATCCATCATGATTGAGCTCCCAAGAAATATTCAAAAATAAGACCGTTTTCAACATATATACCTAGTAGTTGTGTCAACAGAAGCCAAAAAGCGATGCTTATACCAAATGATGTCAAAAGTATAATTTTCCAACTCTTTTCGCCTAAAATCTTAAAACCAAGTATTAGAAACAGTATAGTTGATATAACAAATCCCAAACTTCTTATTGTGTATCCATAAAATATCATAGATAGTATAAGATAAAATGCTTTTTTAAAATCATATGTTCTTAATTTTTCCATATCAAAAAGATCATCTTTATCGATCTTTATAAATGAAAAAAGTAAGAGCAAAAGTGAAACAACTATCCCTAATATCCCCAAATAATAAGGAAATGTTTGCGCTGTCATAGTTTCATAATATGCACCCTTAAGAAGATGGATATCAAATGATTTATAAAAATAAAACAGTGAAAAAAACAGAAAAAACAGAGCACCTATACGACTTTTTACCATCTCAATTCTCCTTTACATGTAGAGGGGAGCACTCGCTCCCCGTAAAATTTTACAAAAATCCCATCTCTTTCATCAAAGAACCTATGGTTTTTTCTTGGTCAATTAAAAAAGCTCTAAACTTGTCACCCGGTTGATATAAATTTGTCCAACCATTTCTAGCTCTTACAGTCTCCCACTCAGGAGTAGAGTACATCTTTTTCAATACATCTTGTAAAGCAGCCACTCGTTTTTGACTTAAATTTGGAGCTCCAAAAAATCCTCTCCAATTTGCAAAAAAAGCATTTATACCCATACTTTTAAATGATGGAATTCCTTCAAATGGTTCTTTTGAAGTTACTCCAATTATTCTGACTTGTCCTTTTTTGTGTTTATCTAAAACCTCGCCAAGGCCAGTTGAAAGCACATCAACTTCACCTGTCAAAAGTCCTGCTAGGGCTTTTCCACCTGCATCATAAGGAACATATCTTACTGACTTTGGATCTCCACCTGCTGCTTGGAAAATTTGAGCTGCCACTAGATGATCCATACTTCCTCTTGAACTTCCTCCTGCAATTTTTAATTTTTTTGGATTTGCCTTGAAAGCTTTTAAAACATCTGCCCAATTTTTGTATTTTGAATCAGGTCTTACAACCAACACTTGATAATCAGCTATGACAGAAGCGATAAGAGTCAAATCACGAAATGATTGAGGAAATACACCCTGAAGAGATCTTATAACTATAGGAGTAGAGTTAACCATCATAGTATTTTTCTGCTTTGGAGCAGTTTTTATGATATAAGCAATAGCTTTTCCACCTCCACCCCCAGACATATTTTCATAAGAAGCTTTGTTTATCAGACCAGATTTTGTAAGTGCTTCACCAACACCTCTAGCTGTTCCATCCCAGCCACCCCCGGCACCTCCGGGAATCAAAAAATGTATGTAATCAACACTACTAGCTACCGAACTCACAGAAAATCCTGCTACGAGAGTAGTTGCAAGTGCAACTGTTTTGAAAATTTTACCAACTTTCCACTTCATATTTTCTCCTTTTTATTGATTTAAGAAAATAGTATTAAAAAAAAATGTAAGAAAAATCAAATCATAAAAAAATGGCTTAATTTGTAGATATTTTACTTTCTTTATGTAACAATTTGTGACATTTATATATATCTTTCTAGTTTTATCAAAGAATCAATATTTTGAATAGTTGGCTTTTTTAGTGTTTTGTTTTCTATAAATATAATATTTTGTGATTCATCCAAAAG
>JALUMZ010000037.1 GCA_027055635.1 Campylobacteraceae bacterium | reverse complement strand
TATAAAATTTGAAAAGGGGCTTTCAGGATTGGGAGCCCTTCTTTCAGCACTCTTTATTGTCTCTTTGATACTATTGATACTTACAGAAATATTTTCAAGAACACTTTTCGACAAATCAACCATGGTGGCAGATGAGTATAGTGGGTATTTTTATCTTGCTTCTGTCTTTTTGGGGCTTGGTTATACTTTTAGTCAAAAAGGACACATTAGAATCAATATACTAACCTCAAGACTTCCAAAAAAGATACAGAACTATTTTGATATCTTTGCCGGAGTTATTACGCTAGGTGTCATCTCTTTTATATTATATAGAGTTACTCTCATGATGATAGATGCTTATAGTTTTGATATACTCTCTGAGGGAGTTTCTGAGACACCTATCTATCTTACTCAGATTCCTATGATAGTAGGCTCGTTTATATTTGTCATATCTCTTGTGGCATTTATATCCAAAAGGATACAAAATGATAGCTGATCCATTGACTCTGACTATCGTACTATTGATTGTTATGTTTGCTTTTTTACTCTCTTCTATATGGATTGGGGTATCTTTGATGCTTACGGGTATCTTTGGAATGCTTGTATATAAGGTAAATCTTCCTCCTGCTATAAATATCTGGGACAAGATCGGTGATTTACTCTCGTCATCTCTGTATGACTCCTTAAATTCATGGTCTCTAGCGGCACTTCCTATGTTTATATTGATGGGAGAGTTACTCTATAAATCATCCATATCGACTAGACTTTTAAACGGTCTTATACCATGGCTTACAAAAGTTCCGGGCAGACTTTTACATGTAAATGTGGCTGCTTGTTCTTTGTTTGCAGCAGTTTCAGGCTCATCAGCTGCCACTACTGCTACTGTGGGTAAAATAACCTTGAGTGAATTAAAAAAGAGGGGATATAGTAAATCTCTAGCGATTGGTTCACTCGCAGGAAGTGGAACACTTGGTTTTTTGATACCTCCTAGTTTGATCATGATTATATATGGCGTATTGTCTAATGTCTCTATTGGGCAGCTTTTTATAGCAGGGATTTTACCCGGAATCTTACTTGCAAGTTCCTATGCACTATATATCATATTTGCGGCAAGTATCGATAAAAGTGCGGTTCCTATTCAAGAAGAAGAGGTTACTTGGAAGATGAGATTGGAATCTCTAAAAGACTTGGCACCTATATTTTCTTTGATTGTTTTAGTTTTGGGTAGTATCTATGCGGGATTTGCAACTCCTACCGAAGCGGCAGCTCTTGGTGTATTAGGCTCCATGCTTCTTGGGTTTTACTTTAAGAGCTTGGATTTTGAAGTTTTTAAAACAGCGATATTAAACTCTATCAAGACAACAGTTATGATCAGTTTCATCATAGCTGGGGCTGGATTTCTCTCTCAAGTTGTCGGTTTTTTGGGAATTGCTAGAGCACTTAGTGAATATATAGCTTCTTTGGGATTATCACCATATATGTTGATGTTTGTTGTGGGAATCATGTATATGATTTTAGGCATGATGCTAGATGGTATATCTATGGTAGTCATGACTCTTCCTATCGTACTTCCTATCGTAACGGCTGCTGGGTATGATCCACTTTGGTTTGGTATATTTTTAGTGCTTATGGTTGAACTCTCTCAGATAACTCCACCTGTTGGATTTTCACTTTTTGTGATACAAAGTATCTCCGGAGAGAAGATCGACTATATCCTAAAGGCAACTTTTCCATTTTTCATAATCATGATACTTATAGTTGTAGTTTTAACCGTTTTTCCTGAGATAACATTTTATTTGCCATCAAAAATGGTACATGGATAAA
Organism: Campylobacteraceae bacterium; assembly: GCA_027055635.1. Lineage (GTDB taxonomy): Bacteria > Campylobacterota > Campylobacteria > Campylobacterales > Sulfurospirillaceae > JAADIZ01. The sequence goes on along the minus strand of JALUMZ010000037.1, from coordinate 13,600 downwards.
CAACGAGGTCTATTTTTTCTGATAAAAAGTACAATCCAAACCGCTATTTTTTTTCACTACAATTGAGGGGATAGGTAAGGATTTGAAACCGTAGGCCTTGCAACCATGAGGCCTGCTCTTTTCCCAAGTGACATAATAAAATCTGCATTTTTGACATATAATTTTCTTTTCCATAGATGTAATTTTACAAAAAATTAGTTGAATTTTAGATTTTTTTTCATATTTCTAAAGCCGTTTTCAATATCATCTTTTGAAACTTTATCATTTAAATCTATATAGTAGCTGTATATAAGGACACTTCTAGTAACCCTATACACTGATAGAAGCCTAATATAGGGTGAGATTTTACAAGAGAAATTTGAAGAACTAGCCAAAGCTAATTCAAAAATTTATCTTGTAGAAGATTGCCCTATATTAGGCTTCCCTTTGGGCTTTATGAGGTTTCTTGCATACTTCGTTAGACTTTCTTGAATTAGCTAAGGCTAGTCCTGCAAAAGTCTGCCTTGTCTGCAAAAAACCTCATAAAGCTATCAGTGCATAGGGTTACTAGAAGTGTCCTTAAATCATTCATATTTCTATTTATCTCCATTCTTAGATAACTATTTGGAAAGTTTAAGAGAGTTTTTCTTGGAGCATTTTGATTGCTATTGCAAACTATGCCTGCTTTATATGAAACTAGCAAGATATATTCGCATTTTTGTGTAAATGGATATAGTTTTTTTAGAGTTTTTTCCATCTTTTTATCTTTTGGGTATATAGAAAGCTTTAAGCACGGGATACTGTTTTTTGTGTATGATTTATCATATAAAGTAGATACCGATTTGTCATCACAACCCATAAAAAGAGATAACAGTATAAAAGATGTTAAAAAAGGTTTTATATATAAGCCCAAAGTTAAATACCTTATCATATTTAAGTAGAATTTTACTATAATTTCTCTTTAAAATTTATTTTAGGTACCCATAAGGAGAAAAAATGAAGAGTCCAAAAGGATTTCGTGGTAAGTACTTTTCACTTGCTGCTATACTTGCACTTAGCACTACTATTACATTAGCTAGCACAACAACTAGTTATAGTGATTCTCAAAGTAGTTTGCAAAAACAAGATGAGTATGCCTCAAGTGAAGAGGAGACACCGCCACAAGATGAACAGCCAATAGTTGTTATATCTAAAAAGATAAAAGTCAAAGAAGTTGATGCTCCATTTGCATCTGAAATTTACACACAAGCTGCTATAAAAAGATCACACGCAAAAAATCTTTATGAGTTTTTAAATACCCAAACATCAATCACCACACTGCCGAATTATGGCAATAAATTTTCACAAAAGATAGATTTTCGTGGATATGGAAGTGAAAATGGATATGAAAATATAGTCATAACGCTAGATGGCAAGAGACTAAACAATATAGATATGGTTCCACAGCTTTTATCATCTATTCCGATAGAAAATATCAAAAGAATAGAGATTATAAAAGGATCCGGTTCAGTAGAGTATGGTGATGGAGCAAATGCAGGAGTGATTAATATAATCACCAAAAGTGGATATAGTGGAGCAAAAGTCAAGACATATTTTGGCAACAATGGTCTAAGATACGGCTCTTTTGGGCTTGGTATTAAAAAAGAGAAGTTTTCTATCAGCGGATACATAGATGATTATAAGAGCGATGGAGAAAAGATAATAGCTAGTGATGGTACCAAAGATGATAGTTGGGATAGAAATAAAGGTATAAAGGGAACATTTTCACCAACACAAAATTTAACACTAAATCTAGGAAAAACTTTCTCAAAGATGAAATTAAAATACGCAAATGCACTTAGTTTAAATCAGTACGAAACAGATCTGTTTACCATACCAGATCCATCTTGGGGTGTGCCTTATAGCGAACAGTATTTTTCTTCTGATATGCTGACTTATGGTTTAAAATATAAAATTTCACCAAAATTTATACTAAATCTACAAGGTAGCGACGAAGATAAGGTGAGTGATTTTATCACTTATAATTCTAGAAATGATTATGATTATAAAAGTTATGATGCAAAACTAAACTATAACGATAAAAATCTAAAAGCCATATTTGGTATTCAAAAATTTGAGGGTGAAAGATATGATACTTCTAAAACCACGCACAAAGACAATCTAGGATATTATGCAAAAGCAAATTATAGTTTCGGAAAAAGTCTTATCTCTTTTGGCTTAAGAGGCGAGGGTATCAAATACAGATATAAAACAGCAGGTATTTCTTTGTCCAAGAGGAGATATATGCAAGCTTATGATTTTGGTTATAATTATAAAATAAGCCCTTTATCATCAATATTTTTAAACCTAAATCAATCATTTCAAGCGCCGGATATAGATAGATTTTTCAATGCTTTTACAAATACCTTTAATGGCTTTATAAAGCCAATGAGAGTGCGAACTATAAATGCAGGATATAACTATATCGGCTATCCAAATAAGTTCAAATTTTCTACTTTTTACAGCTATATAGATGATGAGATATACTATAATGGACTAACTTATACAAATACAAATCTAGATAAAACAAGGAAATACGGTTTTGAACTATATGATAAGTATAATTTGAGATATAACCTTTTTGCAACTCTAAATTATGCATTTGTCAATACCGACATAAGAGAAAATTTGAGTGATCCGACTATCGAGGGAAAAGAGATCCCCGGAGTTTCAAAACATAATATAAAGCTTGCGCTAGGGTATAATCCGACACATAGAATATCTCTTTTGCTTTCTCACACCTACAAATCAAAAGCGTATGCGATGAGTGATTTTGATGAAAATTTTGGCAAGATGGAAACTTATAATTCCACAGATTTTATGGCTAGCTATAAGTATAAAAAAATTGAGTTTTTCGCCAAAGTAAAAAATCTTTTTGATAGAAAAAATGCCCTTTTTGCCGATAATGGTTTTAGTCTAGGTGTCTATCCCGTAAATTATGAGAGGACTTTTATGATAGGAGTTAATGCCAAGTTTTGAGAACTCTGCATGTAAGACCTTATCTTTGCTATAAGTTTTTAAATTCTATGTTTTTGGGGCTTAGTGTAGGGAGTATATTTGTTTTATATACCCCCTTACAGCCCTCTATATTTTCACTTGGCGGGATTTTTTTGGCGATTTCCATGCTGATTTTGGCAAAATTTTATAGCAAGATTATGAATATAGATGCATTTTTTTATATCACTTTGCTTGTTGAAGTGGTGGTTTTACTTTTTGTCTCATTTTTCTTGATTTTTAACTACTCTTACATAACGGCTCTATTCGTATATCTTGGTTATCAGCTGACTTTTGTATTTGGAAGTTATCTAGTCAGAATGGAGACAATAGCACTTAAAAAGACAGCTCTTATCTCCATGGCAGATGTTATCAAACAAAAAGGATACCTAGCAGGCTTGGTGCTGTCTTATGTATTTTATAAAATTTTAGAGTATCTGAATATATTTGATAAGCAAGTGCAGGTATATAATCTACACATAGGGCTTTTAGCTTTGGAAATAGTAATAATCACAACTGTTTTTAAATCCTTTAAGAAATTAATTTAAAGGTGCCCTTAAGCGTAAATATCTAATTTATTTGTTTTAGATGTTGCTTCAGTAGTTATCTCCTGTGTTTTTATCGTGCTATCTTCTATCTTGATTTGATCTTTCTGATCTCTAACATTAGTATCTTGATTGGTAGTTTTATCACTATCGCTAGGCTTATTTTGTGGTGTACCCATCTGAACACTGCTTGGATAAGGTGATTTAAATAGATACTCTTGTACTTGCATTTTAATCTCCTCGCTTATTGATCAATTTTAGTAAATTATACCATAAAAAAATATCTTCACAAAATTTATAGATAATAATCGAATTTATTATTTTTTGTTCTTTTTTTGAAAAATATGTTTAGATACTTTTCTAGCAATAAGACGATAAGCCATGCTATTTCCATGGTTACTATAGAGTGGCTAAGAAAATGATCTCCGATAAACATTTTATACAAAGACATACTCCACCCCACAACTAATGCTAAAACTAATGCTTTTTTTCTATTTTTTTTGCTTTTAAAGAGAAAAAAGAGAGAGAAAAGAGCAAAACCACCACTTGCATGACCGGCTGGCCAACACTTTATCCTCTTTTTTTGCTTAAAGTTTTTTGGATATGTATCTAAAACTTTTATATCAGGATAAGTACCACCAAAATGTTCTATATTTTTTGGACAAGGCGTATTTGTTGCACTCTTGAGGGTGCCCACGGTTAGTGGCACAAAAATAGCTGCCAAAACAATCAAAACAAGACCTTTTTGATACTCTTTTATAATTTTTTTCTTTCTTAGAAATATCAAAGAAAACAAAATACAAACAGCAAAAATAATAAGAAGATTTTTTACCCCTTTGTAAAATATAAATTTTAATATAGGTTCATTTCTGTCTATAAGCCAAGTTTGTGTGTTAAAATCATAAAAGTAATTTTGCAGAGCTATATCTGTATTTGTATATTCAAAAAAAAGTATAGTGGTAATTAATACAATAATCGTTAAAAAAATTTGTCTATTTATTTGCATTTTTCTTCTTCTGCTTTAGGTAGTATATGATAGAAACAATAGATATAAAAGAGATTAATACAAGAGTGATGATATGTAGATACTGTTTTATCAATGTTTGATTTTCACCGATAAAGTACCCAAGTAGTGTAAGTATAACAACCCACAAGCCAGCCCCTAATGCTGTGTATAAAATAAATAAATCTAGTTTCATTTTTCCTAGACCTGCCGGCAATGAGATGTATTGTCTTATTCCAGGAATCAACCTTCCTGTAAATGTAGATATGCTGCCATATTTTTTAAAAAATTGCTCCATTGTGTATAATTTTTGTTCATTCATAAAAAAGTATTTACCATATTTCAAGATAAGAGATCTTCCAAGTTTTAGTGCAAGATAATAGTTAAAAAGTGCTCCTAAAACACCGCCAAATAGTCCGGCAAAGATGACGACATATAGATTCATATCCCCTTTTGACGATAAGTATCCAGCCGGAATCATAACAACTTCACTTGGAAAAGGAAAAAAAGAACTCTCTAAAAACATCATAACAACGATACCGATATAGCCCAAATCACCAACAGTGTTCACGATAGAGCTTATAATTTCGCTTAACATGGGAACCTTTCAAAGGGTAGAAAAAAATAAGAATTATAGATTTAAAGATGGTACCTGAGGCCGGACTCGAACCGGCACGAGCAAAGCTCACAAGATTTTGAGTCTAGCGCGTCTACCAGTTTCACCACTCAGGCACCTTGAAATAAGAAAGAAATAGTACAAAAAAAAAGCTTAAAGAGTCATTATAAACTCTTTAAGCCTCTGTCTTTATATTTTAAGCTTTTGCTACTGCCTCTTTTAATCTTTTACCTACTTTAAATTTTACAGCTGTTGTTGCAGGCACATCAACAATTTTGTCAGTTCCCGGAACTCTTGCCTTTCTTGCTGCTCTATCCGCTGTACTAAATGTACCAAAACCAATAAAGCTAACACTTTTTTTTGCAACTAATGCTTCTTGTACAGCTTCTATGGCTGCATCAACAACTTTTTGCGTATCTTTTTTGGAAAGCTCAGCCTTCTCTGAAACTACCTGAATAAACTCTGCTTTTTTCATTCTACAATCCTTTGAAATAATGTATTTTAGGCATTGTACACTTTTTTTTTAAAAAAAACAATAATTTTTTTGAAAAATTAAATAAAATACCAAAAAATCCGATATTTTGCCAAAGGAACTTAATTTGCTTTATATAACCTAGGAGTAATAATCATGAGAATAACGGATTCACTTTTTTATTTAAACACAAAAAACAGCTACCAAGATAGTTTAAAGAAACTTTATGATGTAAATACACAAATTTCATCTGGATCAAAGATACAAAATAGCTATGAAAGTAGTAGCATATATGCAGACACTATGAGATTAAATGATGAAATATCTACGCTAGATCAGGTAAAAAAGAGCAGTTCAAAAGCTCAAACATTTGCAAACAATACCGATACTACCATGAATCAGTTTGATGATACTTTGATAAAATTCAAATCAAAATTGATACAAGCAGCAAATGGTGCAAGTTCATCTACTAGCCTAGGAGCAATAGCGGATGATTTAAGTGCTATGCGTGATCATCTAGTAAGTATCGCGAATACATCGATAAATGGACAATTTTTATTTTCAGGTTCTGCCTTAGATACTAAACCCATAAGAAGTGATGGCTCTTATGATGGAAATAGCGAAAAAATGACTTCACTAATCGGCTCAAAAGTCCAATTGCCATACAATATAGATGGCAACTCTCTATTTCTAGGAAAAGATAGTGATTATGAAAAAATTGTATCTACAAATGTAAAAATGTTCAATAAAACCATCCAAAAAGATAGTGGAGATGAAGTATATCTCAAAGAGAGTGATACTCTTCAAGATATGGTTGGAGGAGATGCTGACAAAAATGGCAAGCCTGTTTTTTATCTATCTGGAAGAAAGCCCAATGGAGAAACTTTTAATGAGAAATTTTCATTGGATTTAACCTCAAATGTCTCTGATTTAATTGATAGCGTAGGAACTGCTTATGGAAATTCATCTACCAATAAAGTTGTAGATGTGAGTCTAAACAGCTACGGACAAATAGAGGTAAAAGACTTAAAAAAAGGAAATTCACTACTACAAATGAATCTATTTGGCGCAATTGACAGGGATGGAGGAAGCAATGCAGATAAAACCGATATAGATGAATTGATTGCCCAAAAAGATGTTGACATTATAAGTTTTGATAAGAGCAATTTTACATCTGTAAACAGTACAGCAAAAGTGGGGATAAGTGCTAGCTTAACAAATCCAAAAGAGTTTAGTTTAAATACGATATTGAAACAGATAGACGGGACAAGTGTTGAGACAACGGATAAGTTGCGAGATTTTATGGGAAGTGATGTTGATTATGTACATCTAGGGGGGAAGGATACAAGTAATATTAATGTAAATACTGATTTTACGGTTGATAACAATACAACTGTCCAAGATTTAATGACTGCTATTAATAATAACTATGGCGATGTTACCACTAGACTTGAAGATGGTCAAATATATATAACAGACAATACAAATGGTGATTCTAGTTCTCTTGATATAAATTTAACATCAAAAAATGATAATGGTACTACTGCTGATGCTAGTGATGATTATGATGTAAATGGTTTTGCAACCCCGGATGGTATGAATTACTCAAGAAGAGGTTTTACAAAAGATGGAAATGATATATCAAGTAATGTTTCACAATTTGTAAAAAGTAGTGGGGAATATGCCGCAGGAAGCACAAAATTGCTAGATGTTGCAGGTATCTCTTCTCTTAACAATAAACAATTTTTACTTTCCGGTATAGACAAAAATGGCATCTCTTTTAATGCACAAATAAACCTTAGTAATAGCGGATCAACATTTTCTGTAAATGGTAGTACCCCGCCATATACAATTTTTGATGCAGAGGGAAATGCAACAAAAGCAGATGATTTAACTTATCAGCAATTAAATGATGTGATTGGCATGATAACTGCTGGTTCACTACCTGTGGATGCAGATAATCCGACTGACGGTATTCAGGCAGATGAGTATAATGATGCAGTTAAATCAGCACAAAATAGTATAGAAGTAAATTTAGACTATAGAGGTAGGATAAATATACATGATAAAACAAATTCTGCTTCAAAGATAGAGTTTGCTATGTATGATAGTGATGCAGACCAATTTGATGGAACTAAAAATCCAGCCATGTCGTTTATGGCAAATGATGCAGTTGCCATCCAAACTCCACATATAGATTTTTTCAAAGAGATAGATGAGATGATTGATGCAGTCAGAGATGGAAATTTCAATATGGATTCAGATTTTTCTGATCCTAGAAATCTAGGAATTCAAAACTCTATCTTAAAGATTGACCACATTAGCGACCATTTTACTAAAATGCACACAGAGACAGGTTCATACTCAAATGCCTTATTGAATGCAAGTGATAGAGCTGATTTTTTAACTCTAAATGTAAAAACCATAAGAAGTGAGATAGCTGATGTTGATATAGGTGAAGCCTATACTAGATTTACTCAGATTAGCAATAACTATCAAGCAACACTCTCAACAATAGCCAAGATCAACTCTATGTCGCTTTTAAACTATATGTGATATAATTCCAAATTAAGTACTTCTAATGAATATAAAGGATTTGATATTTTAAAAGAGACTGTTTTTGTGATTATGGCTGCTTTTTTTCTTTTTTTGGGATTATCTACTGTTTTGATGGACATCTCTATAGTGGGGGTTTACGGTGCTAAACTTGGGACACTAAATTTTCATCTTTTTGGATACATCTCTTACGTTTATCCTTTTGCTCTTCTTCTACTCTCATATTTTATATATAAAGATAGAAGATTTGATATTAGAAAATTAGAGATATATCTAGCTTCGATATTGCTTTTTTTATCTGTTTTGATGATTCAAGCTCTTTTTGTGCATCGTAATGGCTTCATAGGTTACTCTATCACCCACTCAATCATCTCTTATGTGGGGATTGTTGGAGTATGGATAGTTATAGCTGCGATAGTTTCATTGTGTTTTGTTATGTTTTTTGATATAGGTTTTGATGAAATATTTGCATCTATGAATTTGATAAACAAGCTTCCAAAGATAAAAAAAGAGGAAAAAAAGGGGAAAATAGTAGTCCAAAAACAGGAAAAAGAAAAAAGAGCAGAAGTAAAATTGCTAGACTCAGAGCTAGAGGCTGAAGATAGTAAAAAAGATAAAGAAGAGACGACAGAAGAAAAAGAGAGTATAACTAAAAGTGGTGTAGAGATACTAAATGTAGTAGAAGAAAATGAAAAATTACTAGAAGAGATAGACAAAGGAGAGGTTGATAAACCAAAAAACTACAAGCTCCCTTCACTAAAATTTTTAAGCGATCCTCCCAAAAGACATCTACATGTAAATGAGAGTGAGATAGACCAAAAGATATCTGATCTACTTGATAAGTTAAGAAGATTTAAGATAGACGGAGATGTAGTAAGAACCTACTCAGGTCCTGTCGTTACAACTTTTGAATTCAAGCCGGCACCCCATATAAAAGTATCAAAAATTTTAACTCTTCAAGATGATCTAGCCATGGCACTAAAAGCTCAGACTATTCGTATTCAAGCACCTGTTCCGGGAAAAGATGTAGTTGGAATTGAGGTGCCAAATAAGAAGATAGAGACCATATATCTAAAAGAGATACTTCAAAGCGACATCTACAAAAACTCATCTTCTCCTTTAACTATCGCACTAGGAAAGGATATAGTCGGAAATCCTTTTGTTACAGATTTGAAGAAATTGCCTCATCTTTTGATAGCAGGCACAACAGGTAGCGGAAAGAGCGTCGGTATAAATGCTATGCTTCTCTCTTTGCTTTATAGAAATTCACCAGATACTCTGAAACTCTTGATGATAGACCCAAAAATGCTTGAATTTTCTATCTACAACGATATTCCTCATCTTTTGACTCCAGTCATAACAAAACCCAAACATGCTATTATAGCACTAGCAAATATGGTAAATGAGATGGAGAGAAGATACAAAGTCCTTAGCCAATCAAAAACAAAAAATATAGAAAACTATAATGAAAAAGCAAAGAAACTAGGATTACCACATATACCATATATAGTTGTTATTATTGATGAGTTGGCAGATTTGATGATGACAAGCGGAAAAGAGGTAGAATTTTATGTCTCAAGACTTGCGCAAATGGCAAGGGCGAGCGGTATTCACCTCCTAGTAGCAACCCAAAGGCCATCTGTTGATGTCGTAACAGGACTAATAAAAGCAAATTTACCCTCCAGGATAAGCTTTAAAGTTGGACAAAAAATAGACAGCAAAGTGATACTAGATGCTAGTGGAGCAGACTCACTTCTTGGACGAGGAGATATGCTCTTTACACCTCCTGGCAGTTCAGGTCTCATAAGACTACATGCCCCATTTGCAAGCGAAGACGAGATAGAAAAAGTTGTTGAGTATCTTAAGAAACAACAGAGTGTTGAGTATGATGAGAGTTTTTTAAAAGATGAATCAAGTAGTGATACCCGTGGTGCAAGTGTTGATGATGATATAGATGAACTTTTTGAAGATGCTAAAAATATCGTATTAAATGAGAAAAAATGCTCCATAAGCTATATACAAAGAAGACTGCAAATAGGATACAACAGATCCGCAAGAATAGTCGAACAATTAGAGGCTACAGGAGTATTATCTGCTCCAAATTCCAAAGGTCAGCGAGAAATTTTATAATTTTTAAATAATTTTGTGATACAATCCTTATAAAAATTATTAGGAGTAGCAGATATGGATTATTTAAAAGTTTACAATGACCATGTATTAGAGAGATCAAGACTTGGAGTTCCTCCTCTTCCTTTAGATGCACAACAAACAGCAAGAGTTGTTGAATCCTTAAAAAAAGGCGAGGGCGATCAGAAAGTTTTGTTAGAACTGCTTACACACAGAGTAAGTCCGGGTGTTGATGATGCTGCCTATGTAAAAGCCGCTTTTTTAAATGCTATCGTTAAGAAAGAGGTAGAGTGTGTCTCAATCACACCTCTAAAAGCCGTTGAGATTTTAGGCACTATGCTAGGAGGGTACAATGTTCAGCCTCTAGTTGATGCTTTAAGTAGCGATGATAAATTTGTAGCGACTGCAGCTGCTGATGCATTGAAAAAAACCATACTTGTATATAGTTCGTTCAATGATGTAGAGAAATTAGCAAAAACGAATGAATATGCCAAATCCGTTTTAGAATCATGGGCAAAGGCCGAGTGGTTTACCTCAAAAGATCCAATTCCAAATAAAATAACAGTAGCAGTTTTGAGAGTTCCGGGAGAGACAAACACTGATGATTTAAGTCCGGCTAGTGAAGCATTTACTAGAAGTGATATACCGCTACATGCACAATGCATGTTAGAAAAAAAGCTTCCAGACGCACTTGCTAAGATAAAAGAGTTTCAATCCAAAAGGTATGATGTTGCCTATGTTGGAGATGTGGTAGGAACAGGAAGCAGTAGAAAATCAGGTATAAACTCTGTGCAATGGTGGATAGGAAAAGAGATACCGTTTGTACCAAATAAAAAAACAGGTGGATTGATACTAGGTAATACAATAGCTCCTATATTTTTTAATACAGCGGAAGATAGCGGTGCACTACCTATCGAGGTAGATGTTTCAGCTTTTCAAACAGGCGACATCATAGATGTGTATCCGTATGAGGGCAAGATTGAAAAAGATGGAAAGGTGGTAGCAGAGTTTAAACTGACTCCAAATACATTAGCAGATGAATATAGAGCAGGAGGAAGAATCCCTCTTATTATCGGAAGAGGTTTAACTTCAAAAGCTAGAGAATCTTTAGGCTTGGGTGCTGAGGATATATTTCAAAAGCCCGAACAACCTAGAGAGAGTGGAAAAGGATACACTCAAGCACAGAAGATAGTAGGAATGGCATGTGGAGTTGATGGTGTTAGGGCAGGTATGTATATAGAGCCTATAACTTCAACAGTAGGGAGTCAGGATACAACAGGACCTATGACTAGAGATGAGATAAAAGAGCTTGCCGCATTGGGATTTAATGCCGATTTGGTATTGCAAACATTTTGCCATACAGCAGCATATCCAAAACCTAGTGATGTACAGATGCAACACACTCTTCCAGGTTTTATGACAACAAGAGGCGGGGTTAGTCTTAAGCCGGGTGATGGAGTTATACACTCTTGGCTAAATCGTATGGTTTTGCCAGATACTGTTGGAACAGGTGGAGACTCTCACACTAGATTTCCTATCGGTATATCATTTCCGGCCGGTAGCGGTCTTGTGGCATTTGCAGCTGTTACAGGAAGTATGCCTTTAAATATGCCCGAATCAGTACTTGTGAGATTTAGTGGTGAACTTCAGCCGGGAATTACCCTTAGAGACTTAGTAAATGCGATACCTTATGTTGCGATACAAAAAGGTTTATTAACAGTCCCTAAAAAAGATAAGAAAAATATATTTGCAGGAAAAGTTTTGGAGATAGAGGGTCTTCCAAACTTAAAAGCAGAGCAGGCATTTGAGCTTAGTGATGCTAGTGCAGAGAGAAGTGCTGCTGCTTGTAGTATAGCTTTGGATAAAGAGCCTGTTATCGAATACTTAAAATCAAATATTGTTTTACTTGAATCCATGGTAGAAGCTGGTTATGAAGATGCAACTACGCTTCAAAGAAGAGCAGACAAAATGAAAAAATGGCTAGAGAATCCTACTTTGGTAAAAGCGGACAAAGATGCACAATATGCAGCAATTATAGATATAGATATGAATGAAATCAAAGAACCTATCTTGTGTTGTCCAAATGATCCAGATGATGTGGCAACTCTTAGTGAAATACTAGCCGATGAGAATAGACCTAAAAATATAGATGAAGTTTTTGTTGGAAGCTGTATGACAAATATCGGACACTACAGAGCTCTAGGCGAAGTATTAAAAGGTGAGGGACAAGTTCCAGCAAAACTATGGATAGCACCACCTACAAAGATGGATAAAGCCCAACTCGTAGAAGAGGGGTACTACTCTATATTTGGCTCAGTTGGAGCAAGAGTAGAGATACCGGGATGCTCGTTATGTATGGGAAACCAAGCTAGAGTTGCTGACGGGGCAACAGTATTTTCAACAAGTACAAGAAACTTTGACAACAGAATGGGTATGGGTGCAAAAGTATATCTAGGAAGTGCCGAACTTGCAGCAGTTTGCGCATTGCTTGGAAGACTTCCAAGCGCACAAGAGTATCTTGATATCGTACCAAAAAAACTTGATGGCAAGAGAGAAGATGTATATAAATATCTAAACTTTAATCTTATAGAAGATTATAAACTTGCTCAATAATTTAAAAACTTTCAAAAAATAGGGCACCCATGCGGTGCCCAAATCTAGGTAATTTATGTTAAAAGATAAGATAAAAAACAAAAAATCGGGTATTCTTCTTTATGGGATGACCCCACCAAAAGCAAAACATACAAAAGAGGAGTTAGAAGCCATAGCTGCTCGTCAAATTCAAAGGATTAAAGACCTCCAAATTGATGGACTTGTGCTGTATGATATACAAGATGAGAGTGATAGAACAGATGAAAAAAGACCTTTTCCTTTTATCAAAACTCTAGACTCTTGCGAATATGCAAAAAACTATCTTGATAACTCTCTAAAGTTTCCGGTTATCGTCTATAGGGCAGTTGGAAAATATGACAAAGCTCAGTTTAAACAGTGGCTAAAAGAGAGAGTCGGTCGGGAGTTTTTTTCAGTTTTTGTAGGAGCAGCTAGTAAAAAAACTAAAATAACCATAGACATAAAAGAGGCATATAGACTCAAAAAAGAGTTTGATGATGAATTGATACTCGGCGGGATTGTCATACCTGAGAGACACACAGCCAAAAAAGATGAACATCTACGAGTCTTTTCTAAGATTGAGAATGGTTGTGAATATTTTATATCTCAAGCAGTATATGATTTTAATGCAGCAAAAAAGTTTCTAGATGATTATGCTT
>JALUMZ010000036.1 GCA_027055635.1 Campylobacteraceae bacterium | reverse complement strand
ATAAAAAAGAGGTTAATAGTGATATAAGAGTCAAAGAAAGTAAACATTGGGTGGTGCTTTTATATAAAAAATTGCCATTTGGAAAAAATCTACCCAAAGAGAGCATCAATTTTCCGATAACCTTTGATAAATATTTAAAGCCTTATATTGGCTCTGTTGATTTGAATGGTGCTCCAATCTCCTATGTCAAAAGTAGAGATATTAACTACTATGTTGATATAGAAAAAGAGTTTAAAGATGAAGACTATGATGTCGTTATTAAAGATGTTGACAGAACGCTAAAGCAGTATCCAAATAGCATTTTTAAAAGTGATTTGATGCTGTATAAGTTAAAGACTATAGATACATGTATAGAGAAAAATATCTCACCGATATCTGATGAATATACAAATAATGACCTCTTAAAATTAGGGAAAAGATGGATTAGAGAGTTTTCGTCTAACGAGGGTATCCCACAAGTGCTTTTAATTTTAGTTAAAGGATATCTTAGAATTCAATCAAGCTCTGATGTTAACTATTTTCTTGATATTTTAATAAGTGAGCATAAAGATAGTATATACACAAAAAAAGCTATTTTGTATTTTGCAGATTCACTCTATAACAAAAATGATAAAAATAGAGCCATGAAGCTGTATGAGGATGTTTTATATAGTGCAAATGACTTGGATATTGCGTCTTTGGCAGCTATTAAATTGGTAAATTCTAAGATAAATACAGGAAAAACTCAAGAGGCTAAAAGATATCTTGTAAAAGTGCTTAATGCAAATAAAAAATTTCTGTTAAAAGATACTGAAGCAACTTCTAGATTAGCAGTTAAACTAGCTGCCAATGGACTAGAGAGGATAGCCGCTAATTTAAATGATTTGTTATTGGAAAATTTAAAAAAGGGTGAGCATGATAAAAGAGAATTGCTTCTCAAACAAGCAGGCGATTGGTATGCAAAAGCAGGGAAGGTAAAAAAGGCATATGCTAGATACAAGGAGTACAAAAAAGATTATAAAGAGGGGCTGTATATTAATGAGGTTAATAGAGCAATAGACAGACTTTTTTTTAAAATCAATGAAACTAATGAAACAAAATTGATAAACTATTATGATGTATTGATTTCTAAATATAATAATGACATCAAAGATAAGGCTATTATAGAAAAAGCAAAACTACTAATGAAACAAAAAAAATATGAAGAAATTATAAAAATAAAAAAGTTGCTAACCTCTTCTAGTGATAAGAATAGCTCAAAAACTAATAAATATATAAAAGAAGCGTCCGTCAAACTGATAGATAATTATATTCAAAAGAAAAATTGTCAAAAAGCTATAAATCTTTATGAGAATAATAATATTGATTATAGTGATATAAATAATAAAAAATACCTGTTTGAGTGTTTTATGATAACCTCAAGATATAAAAAAGCATACAGCTTAGCAAAAGCACAGAGCCAATCAAAAAAATTAGATAAAAAATTTATATGGTTGGAAAACCTGATAATTTCTCAAAACAGATTACAAAATTTTGATGGGGTAATTAAGTTGGAAGATGATCTATTTAAGCTTTCAGCAATAGTTAAAAAACAGATATCAGCGCCTGTTTATAGGGCCATAATAAATTCATTAATGTTTAAAAAGTCATATAACCAAGCTTTAAGTATTTTGTATAAACTAGAGAAATTATATCCAAAAGATATTAAAAATTTAGAGTTGTATTATAGAGTGCTCAATTATGCAAATAGTAAAAGAGATGATCTGTTATTAATTAAGTATGCCAAGAAAATACTTCAAATGCAAAAAGAGTACAAAATCAACTTCTATACCCCTAAAGTTAATTTTATGTATATAGATGCACTCAAGAGATTATCTAGATTACAAGAAGCAAAAGAGTTGGCAGAAGAACTTAAAAGTTTAAAGCTAGAAAAAAAATACAGTTCTAGAGTTTTATATACACTAGGTGAATTAAATTTAAAACTTAAAGATGATAAAAAAGCAAAAGAGTATTTTATAAAATGTTCAAAAGAGAAAAATAAGAACTCATGGACATCACTTTGTGCAGAATCTCTAAAAATCTTTTAACAAAATAGAGCGTGTGGGATAAATTAATAACTATTTTACTTTAATTTTGATATATTCAATGACCTTACGCACCACAATGAGCAAAGCTCGTTATGGTGGCAGGGACTAAAGTCCCTACAACCCCCTAAAGCTACAAAAAGTAGGACTTTTTGAGAAAAAGTGTGTAAGGTCAGATATTCATGCTTCTTAAGCAATATACAGGATTACTAAATGTCAAAATTTTTATTTTTACTCTCTCTAATTTTTATCTCCTCCATTTATGCCGATATGTTTTCGATCTTAGACTCTTATAGAAAAGATGGCATAAGACCCATTGAAAAAGAGCTTGATAGGTATTTGGCTACAACTGAGTATTGGAAGAAAAAGATCTCAAACAGTGATGTTAGATTTGGCTGGTATGAAAGACCGGTTTACCTACTTATTTTAGATACAAATAAAAAAAATACAGTTGTCTATAAATATCAAAACCAACCAAAACGACTATTTGATATGAGTATTGTTCTAGGAAGCAATGGTGTAGGGAAGAACAAAGAAGGCGATCATCGTACCCCAATAGGGATATATCGTATTACACAAAGAAAAGAGCACCTTTTAGATATTTATGGTCCTTTGGCATTTGTGACAAACTATCCAAACAGTATCGATAGGACACTCTCTAAAGATGGTAGTGGTATCTGGATACACGGTTTTCCACCAAATAAACCCAATAAAAGTTTTACAAAGGGATGTATTGCAACACCAAATATAAATATTTTAAAATTAGACAAAACAATAGACTATAAAAATACTTTGGTCATAATATCTTCAAAAAAGCCTCTAGAGTCAACGCATAAAGAGATTGCTAGGATTATGGCATTCATATACAAATGGAGATATAATTGGAAATACAGTTTCATAGATGAATATTTGTCTCTATATTCAAAAGATTTGATAAGCACCAATGGAGATTTTGAACATTTTTCAAGACATAAACACTCTGTTTTTTCAAGAAAACAAAAAAAGATAATTCGCTTAAATAATTTTCAAGTTACAAGATACCCAAACACTTTGAATAAAAAAATTTGGAGAGTTTCCATGGATGAATATTATAGGGCACCAAGCTATGTCTATAAGGGAAAAAAGATTATTTATTTGTTGCAAAATAGAGATGGATTTAAGATTTGGAGAGAGTTATGATTAAGATATGGATACTTACATCTATGCTGTTTCTCTCTCTTTTCGGTGCGCATAAGCATTTTTCCATATACAAAAAACAGGGAAATACAAAAGGCAATACTCTTTTGGTGATAGGAGGGATACACGGGAATGAACCCGGAGGTTATTTTGCCCCATCAATTTTGGCTACTAGATATAAAATTATAAAAGGTGCTCTATGGGTTGTGCCAAATCTAAATTTTGATAGTGATTTAAGAAATCGCAGAGGTATGTATGGTGATATGAATAGAAAATTTGCCTACATAAAACCAAATGACAGGGATTTTAAAATCATAAAAGATATCAAAAAAATTATACTTGATAGTAGAGTTGATCTGATACTCAATCTTCATGATGGTCATGGTTTTTATAGAGAAGCGTGGGAAAACTCTATCTTTAATCCATCAGCATGGGGACAAGCTTGTATAATTGATCAAAAAAATATAGATAGCAAAAAATTCGGGAGACTAAGCGATATAGCCAATAGTGTTGCTAGGGAGTTAAACCAAAAATTAGTAAAAAATCGACACATATTTAATGTGAAAAACACTCACACAAAATTCAAAGATGAACAGATGCGTCTTTCACTTACATATTTTGCAATTATACACAATAAACCGGCTTTTGCTATAGAGACAAGTAAAAATATAAAACAGCTATATCAAAAAGTTTTTTATCAACTCCGTGCTATTGAAGGTTTTATGAGAAAAATGGGTATAAAATATAGCAGAGATTTCAAACTTAATCCAATAGAGATCAAAAAAATATTGAAACAGTATGGAGTTGTTACGATAAATGGCAATACTATTATTGATTTGGATGATGTTAAATCTAGGCTTAGATATTTTCCTATCAAAAAGAGAGATAATGACATCAAAGGAGAAAATCCTCTCTTAGCTATATTGAAAAGAGGAAAATATTTTGATGTGATGATTGGAAATAAAAAAATTACAACTCTTATGCCTGATTATAAAAAGCAGGAGAGATGCTTAAAAACAATACCAATGATCATAGATGGCCAAAAAAAGAGTATATCTGTGCCATCAATTGTTAAAGTCGCCAATTCATTTTCAACAAATATAGATAAAAAATATCGTATAAATGTGATAGGATTTTCAAAAAAAGGTATCAAAAATGAAAACTCTATTACTATTAAAAAAAGAGATATTGTAAGCAAATATGCGATGGATTCTAAAAGTAGAAAATTTCGGATAGAGATCTATTATCAAGATAGATATTGCGGCATGGTGGTGGTGAATTTCAACTAAGAACCTTGTGTATGCTGTGATATAGACTTTCAAGATTGCCTTTTATGTGTGGAGAAAATTGTGTAGAGTTAAATGTTCTCTGCCTTTTTGCCAATTTTGAGGTGTTTTGAGAGATTTTATCTGCTAATTCATCTCTGTTTATGAAGCCGTCTAAAAACTCCAAGGTCTCTTTGATTCCGATAGATCTCATGGAGTTTGGTCTCCTTGTATATGTTTTTTCCAACCAGACAACCTCATCAATCAAACCTTTTTTTATCATTTCGTCTGTTCTTCTTGAAATTCTTTGGTTTAAAATCTCTTTGGGTGTCTCTATCTCAAACAGATCTATATCTTTAATGATAGGTTTTTTTTCAAATTTAGCAAAATAGTCACTCGTCCCCATGCCACTTTGGAGATATAATTCTAGCCATTTTTCTATCCTATATGTATCATTGCAAGAGATTTTTTTGGCATATTTTTTATCGTATTTTTTTATCATATCAAATGCTTCATCTCTGTTTTGCAAGAGATTTTTTACTTTTTGTTTTGTCTCTAGTGATATAGATGGTCTTGCACTAAGGCCACTTAAAAGAGATTTGAGATAAAAACCGGTACCGCCCACTATTATAAGATTTTTATCTTTTTTTACTGTATCTTGATAGGCATTTTTATATATATCAAAAAAGACAGAAACACTAAAATTTTCACTTGGAGATAGTTCATCAATTCCAAAATGTTGTATCCCTTCTCGCTCTTTAGGTGATGGTTTGGCAGAAGCTATATCTATCTCTTTATATATGCTTAAAGAGTCTAGTGATAAAATCTGTGCATTAAATTCTTTGGCTAATTTTATAGATAGAGATGTTTTGCCACTAGCAGTTGCTCCTAAAATTGCTATAGTTTTCATATTTTTTAGCTCCTATAATGAGAATTATAACACTTTTAATCACATTTATAGTAAAATCTTTCAAAAATAAGGTTGTTTATGAAGAAGTATATAAAAATATTAAAGGATATAGGAGAACTGATAGTGTTTAAGCACTCTATCTTTTCATTGCCGTTTATATTTATAGCTATGATAGTTTACTCTTCAAATCTAAATGGCACTATGTGGTTTGGGTGGAGACTCTTGCTTTTAGGGCTTATCGCAGCAGTGAGTGCTAGAAATTTTGCTATGAGTTTCAATAGATGGGCAGATCGCAATATAGATAAATTCAATCCTAGAACAGCATCAAGGCCTAGTGTAGATGGAAGGATAACGCAGAGAAACATTCTTATCTTTATTTGTGCAAATGCCCTGATATTTATAGCGGTAGCATACTATATCAACTCTTTGGCATTTTATCTATCATTTCCTATTTTAGTTATACTAGGAGGATACTCTATCTTTAAAAGATTTTCAGAGACAGCTCATCTTGTATTAGGTCTCTCTTTGGGTATGGCTCCCATAGCAGGCGCAGTGGCAATAGGAGGAGATATACCTCTTTGGTCCCTTATGCTTTGTATCGGTGTTAGTTATTGGGTAGCTGGATTTGATCTGCTCTACTCTTTGCAAGATATGGAGTATGATAAGCAAAACAATCTATTTTCTATACCTTCAAAATATGGAAAAGAGGCAACTTTTTTTATATCAAAACTGTTTCATTTTCAAACTATACTCTTTTGGCTGTTTTTTGTTTATCTTGCAGGTTTAGGAATTTGGGCATATTTAGGAATTTTAATTTCGGCTATAATACTCTTTTGGGAGCATAAAATAGTAGCAAAAGATTTTTCAAAAATTGATAGAGCTTTTTTTACTCTCAATGGATATTTAGGTATCATATTTTTTATATTTATTTGGTTTGATAGGATTTGATTATGGAGCATATTCGTTTTGTAAAAGCACCCTTAAAGATAAAGTTTGAGGAGATTGGTGAAGCTGATGAAAAGTATAAAAGAGAGTTTGACCAATTAGTCAGCAGTGATGAAGATAGTATCGGACAGTGGCTAAAGCTTGCCAAGGCCAGAGGTGAGACGGGAGATAGTGACCAGGTCTTGTTAAATCTGATAGTTGAATTGCATAGAAAAATAGATGATTTAAGTGCATTTGTCAAAGATGAAAAACCAAGCTATCTAAAACTTACTTTTGAAGAAGATATAAGTGATATTAGCTTTGAGCATTTTAAATTGCTAAATTTTAAATTAGAGAAAGATAAAAGATACTATGGTAGAATCCTAATGCCGGTTTTTCCTAAGCGGGAATTTGCACTATTTTTTAAGGCTATTGATGAAAATATAGCACAAATCGTTTTGATGCATGAGCCTGATATAAAAGATTGGAGCTCATATATGAGTGCTAGAGAGAGAGTGATGATAAGAGAGGCGAAAGCCCTAAAGGGAGTATAGATGAATATAGAATTGGTGGCTATTATCGCTTTGTGTTTTTTGGTTTTTATCATGTTTATTTTAGTTCTATTAAAAGACAAAGAAGTTTCTAAAAAATTGAGACTATATGGGAAAATTATAGAAGATTTAAACAGAGAAAATCACACTATAACAAAAACTTTAAAGGGCTTATCATCCACGGAGCAAGTCGATATAAAAGCTATGCAAATCCAGCTCAAAGCAGAAGTCAAGGCAGAAGTTCAAAAATCACTATCTCCTTTAGTTAAATCTATAAATGAGATTGAGAGTGTAATGTCAGACTTCCAAGATGAGCAGATAAAACGGATAGATGCTTTAGAAGATGGTAAAAAAGTGGTAAATTTTGCAGCTCCCAATATGGTAGATTCTAATGAAAAGCTAATCGTAGCTCAATATAAAAATGGCAAAAGTGAAGCCATGATAGCGAAAGATTTAAGAATTGGCATAGGAGAGGTTGATTTGATATTAAAGTTGGCAAATCTTAAGTGATAAATGTAGATCCATCTTGGCAAAAAATAGTCCAGAACTCTTATCAAAAGCTTGATGCCAAATATAGAATTTTTTTGGAAAAAGACGAGGGATATTTTCCATCATTTGATAACTTCTTAAATGCTTTTAAAACTCTCTCCTTAGATGATACAAGATATATTCTTTTTGGTCAAGACCCATATCCAAGAGAAGAGAGTGCCATAGGATATGCTTTTATAGATGGCATGGTTGGAGATATATTTAGTACAAACGGACTAAGTAAAAGTGTAAATCGAGCTACAAGTCTTAGAAATTTTATTAAAATGCTACTGGTTTCAAAAGGGTTATTAGATGAAAGCAACTGCACACAGGATGCTATAAAGAGAGTAGATAAAACAGAGCTAATTTCAGATATAATGCAACTTAAAGATAATTTTGAAAAAAATGGTATCTTACTTTTAAATAGTTCTCTTGTCTTTACAAATAAACAGGAGACAACTCTACATGTAAAGATGTTTTTACCGTTTATAAGTGAATTATTACAAATACTACAAGACAGAGATATATGCTTGATTTTACTTGGAAATGCCTCAAAAGAGATAAAGCAGAGAATTCCTTCTAGCAAAAAATTTAAAATTTTTGAAGCAAGCCATCCATATAATATAAATTTTATAAAAGATTCATCAGTAAGAGATTTTTTTGAGCCAATGAATCTTTTAGATTTGTATTAAATTTTCTCTTCACTCATACTGTCTAGCAGACCAAAGAGTTTTTTGCTTGCTTGCTCCATAGCTGTAAAGTTTTTAATAATCGAATCAAGTTTATCTATAGTAAATCCCTGTCTGATAATCTCCAAGTTATTAGATACACTTTCATGAACGATTTTGTGAGGTTCTTTGATGAGAGGGTAATTTCTTGTTTTTTCAAACTGCTTTTTCCCTTCCCCATCATAGTACCATTTACCAAGTCTGCAATTATGATCATCTGCAAAAACTTCATCTTTTTGTTCGTTCAGTATAGCACTATATGCCTTTGTCTTAAAGACTATATGATCTATCTCTGCTAAAATAGTAAAGGTTTTATTTTCTACATTGAGCGATATATTTGCTGTTTTGGTAGCATCTTCACTAAAGTCATTCAAAGTAGATTCAAAATTGATAATATTTTCAACAGAATTATTTGCTATACTATCAATTCTTTCCGAGTTTGCGTGTATTCCATTTGTCTCTTGTTGTAGTGTTTGTACTGTTATTGCTATCTCTTGAGTTGCCTTTTGTGTTCTCTCCGCTAGTTTTCTTACTTCGTCAGCAACAACTGCAAAACCTCTTCCATGCTCTCCTGCTCGTGCCGCTTCTATGGCAGCATTTAGCGCTAAAAGATTTGTTTGATCTGCTATATCTTTTATAAGGTTTACAACAGAACTTATCTCATTTGCTCTTTCATTTAGTGAGTTTATCGCATCGTTGGTACTAACTATCAAATCAAGCAACTCTTTCATTGCGTCAGTTATATTGGATATAACACCTAGGCTTTCATTTGATCTACTTGCTGTTTTTTGTGACATTTGCGATATATCATTGATTAAGGATACATTGTTATTTAAATTTTCCTGTATTCTAGAAATTCCCTCTATGCCATTTCCTAATTCAGAAAATTTATTTGATAGTATGCCTTTTATTTTTCCTTTTTCGCCATCTATTATACCCTGAACGCCGGCTGTTATATATTTCCCATTTGTTTCAAAAAGACCTCGAAAACCAGCATTAAAGATATTTCTATATGTTTTTCCTACACTTGCAGATTCTATAGAAGTTTTTGTTTCTCTCATGAAAGCTTCTAACTGATCAAGCATATCGTTTATTCCCAATGCCACTTTAGATAGAGGGTCATTTTTGTCTATATTTATAATTCTTGGTTCAAGATCGCCATTTCTTGCATGTTCTGTAACATCAAGAATCTGCTTGTATAGACCTTTATCACAATTTAGTTTACTTCCACTATTGAAAAATGAACCGGCAGCCAATCCTAAGAAAATAGTTGAACCATCTGGAGTATTACCACTTAAAAAACTATGCAAAGTGATTGCAAATAAAGCAATTCCAAATAAAATTTGTGGTTTATAATCTCTGTAAATTGTTTGAAAATTCTTCATAGCTTACCCCCTCTTCTTTTAATAAATCATCTAAATATTTTCTACTTTCAGTCATACTGCTGCTTCTCTCTATGGAGATCATTCTCTCGTATATAGGTTTTATGATATCAAGGGCCTTTGGATTAACCTTTCTTCGGACTGAGTAGTAGCCTACGATACTATTTCTTTTGTCAAAAGAGGCTGTTACATTTGCATATACCCAGTAAAATCCTCCATCAAAACGAAGATTTTTTACATATGCAAATATTTCGTCTCCATTTTGTATCTTTTCCCAAAAAAGCTTAAAGATAGCCTTTGGCATTTCAGGATGCCTTACGACATTGTGGGGTTTTCCTAAAAGTTCTTTCTCTGGGGCGGATGCTGCTTTCATAAAAGCTTCATTACAGTAGGTGATGATGCCTTTCGTATCAGTCTTAGAAACCAGAAAATCTCTCTCATTAAGTTCGAATTCTATATTTGTAGGAGTCGCTTTTGCCACAGAATTATCCTTTATAATTTTTCAAACATTATATCAAAATTTTATTAATTTGTTAGTTTGGAAAGGTATAATACCTCAAAAACAAGGGTAAAATATGCTAATAGATGGACATGGAAGAAAAGTGAGCTATCTAAGAGTTTCTGTGACAGAGAGATGTAACTTTAGATGTCAGTACTGTATGCCTGAAAAACCGTTTTCATGGGTTCCAAAAGAGAATTTATTAAGTTTTGAAGATCTATTTTTATTTATAAAAGTAGGAATTGATGAAGGAATTGATAAGATAAGAATAACAGGCGGAGAGCCACTCTTAAGAGCAGATTTGGATAAATTTATCAAAATGATAAATGACTATAAAAGTGATATGGATCTAGCTTTGACAACAAACGGCTTTTTACTTAAAGAGACGGCAAAGAGCTTAAAAGATGCTGGCTTAAAGAGGATAAATATCTCACTAGACTCTCTAAAGGCCGGAGTTGCTATGAAGATAGCACAAAGAGATGTGTTGGTCAAGGTGTTGGAGGGTATAGATAAGGCTCTACATGTAGGATTGGGTGTAAAGATAAATACCGTACCTCTAAAAGGCATCAACGATGATGAAGTCTTGGATCTTTTAGAGTTTGCAAAGTCTAAAAATATGACTATAAGATATATCGAATATATGGAAAACAGATTTGCGAAAGATAAACTTCAAGGCTTAAGTTCCCAAGAGATAAAAGATATAATTTCCAAGAAGTACAGTTTCAAAGAAGTAGGTCGCATCGCATCATCACCTGCTCATTTGTATGAATTAGAAGATGGCTATAGATTTGGTATTATTGATCCACACAATCATGATTTTTGTGAAGATTGTAATCGTATTAGATTAACAGCCGAGGGAATGTTGATACCTTGCTTGTATTTTGATGAAGCTATGAGTATAAAAGATGCTGTTCAGAGTGGTGATGTGCAAGGAGCAGCAAATGTTTTAAAGGAAGTATTGGCAAATAAACCAGAGAAAAACAAATGGACAGACCAAAGTGACAATGAGACTTCCCAGAGAGCTTTTTACGAAACAGGGGGCTAAATATGGATGAGCTTTTTCAGACGACACTGATTTTTCACACTGCTTTTGCAGGGATTGTTCTTTTTTTGGCTATTTTCAACTATTTTTTGATAAATGATAAATTAGATTATAAAAGACTTGTAAAAAGAGTACGGACTATTTTGCCTATTTACTATCTTTTCTTAGCCACAGTTTTGTTTACCGGATTAATACTCTTAGGAGTGGCACAGTTTACTATACACCATGTGGTATATCTTATGGTTATAGTTTGGTTTGTAATCTTAATGATGACTATCAGGAGATATAAAAAATTCAAATCACTAAGAAGTGATGATGAGATAAGACGAGGAAGATTTGTAAGATTTTCAAAAAGAAAATTTCTTATAGATATGGCTTTGATTGTAGCTATGATAGCAATAGCATATATCTTTAAATAAAAAGAGCAAAATGCAATTTATATACTCAAAAGATGCGGGCGAGAGGATATTAAACCTTAATACTAGAGATTACTCACATATTTTTAGAGTAAGAAGAGTTAAAAAATTAGAAGTTCTTAGCTTCAGAAACCTGATTGATGATATGATTTATAGATACAACTTGGTAAGTATCGATAGAAAAACAGCAACTTTAGAGCTGGTTGATAGTAAAATGCTTAAAATAGAAGCAAAAAAATCTCTACATGTAGGCTGGTGTATTGTTGATCCTAAAACTATCGAAAAGACACTTCCGTTTTTAAATGAGCTAGGAGTCTCTAAGATAAGTTTTGTTTATTGTGAGTATTCTCAAAGAAATTTTAAGATAGACTTCAAAAGAGTAGAGAAAATTTTGATAAATTCTTGTGAACAATGCGGACGAAGTTCTTTGATGCAGATAGAAATCTTGGAGAATTTAAAAGAGTATATGACACTATATCCACAAAGTAAGATTTTTGATTTTGGTGGCAAAAAAATAGATAAAAATACCACATGCACCTCCTTTTTAGTTGGTAGTGAGGGCGGGTTTTCTAAAGCAGAGAGAGAGTTGATGCAAGATGCCGATATAGTTTCGCTAAGCAATCCAATGATATTAAAAAGTCAAACAGCAGTTTTATATGCGAGCATTTTAGGCTCACTTTAATCGTGCCGTTATCTTTTTGCTATTGCTTCTGGTTAGGTACTTACGCTATAATCCCCTCCCAATAAAAAATAAAGAAGAATTATGTCATTTACAAAACTAGGTTTATCTAAGCCTATTTTAAAAGCAATCCAAGAACAAGGTTATAGTGAACCCTCTCCTATACAAAAACAAGCAATTCCGATTATACTCTCAAAAAAAGATGTTTTAGCTGGAGCACAAACAGGCACAGGGAAAACTGCCGGTTTTACTCTGCCTATTTTAGAGCTTCTCGGTGAACACGCCGGCTCAAAAGGAAAACGCCCTGTGCGAGTGCTTGTGCTTACCCCTACTAGAGAACTTGCAACCCAAGTTCATGAAAGTATAAAAGAGTATGGAAAATATCTACCCTATACCTCTGCTGTCATCTTTGGAGGAGTCGGCATAAACCCTCAAATAGTAAATCTCAGAAAAGGAGTGGATATAATAGTCGCAACTCCGGGCAGACTTTTGGATCACATAGGAAGAAGAACTATAAATCTCTCAAGAGTAGAGTTTTTAGTGCTTGATGAAGCAGATAGAATGCTAGATATGGGCTTTATTCACGACATCAAAAAGATACTTGCACTCTTGCCAAAAAAGAGACAAAGCTTACTCTTTTCAGCAACCTTTTCAAACGATATAAAAAAACTAGCAGACAATCTGCTAAACTCCCCAAAACTCATAGAAGTAGCCAGAAGAAACACAGCTTCAGAGCTAGTGGAACAACTAGTTCACCCGGTTGACAAAGCAAAGAAAAGGGCACTTCTCTCTCATTTAATCAAAAAAGAAAAATGGAAACAAGTCTTAGTATTCACAAGGACAAAACACGGAGCAAACAAACTAAGCGGACAACTTGAAAAAGATGGTATCAGTTCAGCCGCAATCCACGGAAACAAAAGCCAAGGGGCAAGAACAAGAGCATTGGCAGACTTCAAAGCAGGCTCTGTGAGAGTTTTGGTAGCAACTGACATAGCCGCTCGTGGTATCGATATAGATCAACTCCCTTATGTTGTAAATTTTGAACTACCAAACATAAGCGAAGACTACATCCACCGCATAGGAAGAACAGGGCGAGCAGGCAGTGAAGGCATAGCCGTTTCTTTAGTATGCGTAGATGAACTTCAATACTTAAAAGATATAGAAAAACTGATAAAAAACAAAATCCCAAGCAAGATAGTAGAAGGATTTGAACCGGACCCCACCATAAAACCGGAACCAGTAAAGAAAAAAGACAACTCAAGAAATAGAAAAAGAGCAAGAACTCTACAAAGAGACAACAGACCAAGCACTTTACGCTCACCAAGAAGTAAGGGGAGAAATAGTAGAACTTGAAGTGTCATGAGACTACTGAAATGATAATATCAGCACCTATCTATAAGCGTTTTGGCGAGTAGTTAGAAAATAGGGGTCGGAGATTTACTTTTAACTAAACATTTCCACTAGGATTTCTGAAATCTCTTTAGCTTTTTCTTTTTCTACTTTGCCTATATTTTTAACAATCCTACTTTTATCTACGGCTCTAATTTGATCCAATAAGACTAACCCCTCTTTTTCTTGAAAGCATATTTTTGGTCTGAAAACAAAATCAAATCCTCTGCTTGTTAATGGTGCAATTATTGCTGTTTTGAGCATATTTATTTCATTTGGGGAAACAACTATGCAAGGTCTGGTTTTTTGTATCTCGTGTCCAACCGTAGGATTTAGTTTTACCAAGACAATGTCAAATCTTTCTATTTTCAACTACCACTCCCAACTTTCCAAATCACTATCATCAAGCATGTCATTTAAAATGGCCTCATCCTTTGCTTTTTTTGAAATAAAATCTTTGATATTTTTCTCCCAATTTTTTCTAGCAACTTTTCTGATCGGTTTTAATAGCAAACCGTTTTTAGTAACTTCAAATTCAATCTCACAATTTTGCAGATTTGCTTGTTTTATGATAGGCTTTGGAATCCTGATTCCTTGCGAGTTACCGATTTTGGTAAGCATTGTCATGGCGGATATTTCCTTTTTTAGTAATTATATTGTAATAACTGAAAAATGTCAAATTTTCTTCTTGTAGGAGCTTTTACAACCCTATCCAAAGATAGGGTTATAAATTTATATTATAGTGTTACTGCAAATTTAACGATATAAAAACCGCCGAAGATTAGCCACAAAAAGAGTATGCTTGCTAGGTAAACTGGTTTCATTCCTGCTTTTTTGAACTTGTCTATACTTGTCTCCATACCAAGGGCACTCATAGCCATTGTTAGTAAAAATGTGTCTATAGAGTTGATGTCGCCCACTACATGTAGAGGTAGAAGATTTAGTGAGTTAAATCCAGCCACTACCATAAAAAATACCGCAAACCAAGGGATAACTATCTTTGCTTTTTGTTTGTTTGCTACATCTTTACTTGTTTTTGCAAGCCAAAATCCCAAGACCAAAAGAAATGGCGCTATCATCATCACTCTTATCATCTTGACTATGACGGCTGTCTTGGCAGTGTCAGGGCCTACGGCATTACCGGCTGCTACGACATGAGCTACTTCGTGGATTGTTCCGCCTATGTATATACCCATCTCTTGGGGACTTAAAGGAATATAGCCCATTCTATATAAAAATGGATACAAAAACATAGCAGTTGTTCCAAAGATGATAACAGTTGAAACTGCTATGGCAGTTTTGTATGGCTCACCTTTTACGACAGGCTCTGTTGCCAAAACCGCTGCCGCACCGCATATTGAGCTTCCTGCTGTTACTAAGATAGTCGTATCTCTATCCATCTTTAAAATTTTTGTGCCGACAATATATCCGATGATAAATGTCAAAGTGACTATCGTAACACTTGTAAAGATTCCGGCAATTCCTACTGCCTCTATACTTTGAAAAGTTAGTCTAAAACCATACAGTATGATTCCGGCTCTTAGGAGTATTTTTGTAGAAAATATGATTCCCGGAACCCACTCTTGTGGAAGCTTGTTTCTAAGTGTATTTGCATACACAATACCAAGAACGATACCGATGATAAGCGGGCTGATAGCCAAATGCTTAAATACGGAAAAATCAGCCAGATAAGTGGCACTCATAGCAAAAAGTGCCACAAAAAGTATGCCACTTAATGTGTTGCTTCTATTTTCTTTGTTGAACATGTATAAACCTTTTTAATTTTTATGAATTATATAACTAATCTATCTATAAGTAAAATAAATTAATTTTGATATAATGATTAATATATTTTATAAGGAATGGATAATGAC
>JALUMZ010000035.1 GCA_027055635.1 Campylobacteraceae bacterium | reverse complement strand
AAATATTTTTCTATAAAAATTATCAGGAAAATATAGTACATAAGGGCTATATTTAAATGTGAGCCAAGAATCAACCAGCCCATACTGAATGGTGATTAAATCTATCTCATCAGAAATATTCTTATTAAAAAAATGGACAGCTTCCCTTGTTGTTGACATAGTAAATCCGAGATTAATAGCACTATAATTTAACCGTGTTGCTACTCTTTCAGGGTATGAATTGTATTGTAATTCTCTTATGCCCAATGTGTTGCAATCTCCCAAAGATAATAATTTTTTCATTTTAACTCTGTCCAATCGATCTGTATAGATCTATATACTCATTAGTGATATTGTTTAATAAAAATTTTTCTCTATATTTTTCTTTAACATATAAAAACACATCTTCATAGCTACTATACGAATCTATCACATTTTCTACAGTTTGCGAGATGTTGTTAATGTCAAAGATGAGCTTTTTAGGCAAAATCTCTTTGCATATTCCCACTTTGGTTGATAATAGTAACTTTGAATAATATACAGCCTCTAATGCAACCATGCTAAAACCCTCATCAAGAGAAGTAATCAGCACCAAATCTGCATCACTCAATAATTGTGGGATCTCTTTTTTGAAGCCTAAGAGTCTAACCTTTCTTTCTAATCCTAATTTTATGATTTGAGAATTTAGATTAGAAAACTCTTTTCCTTCTCCCACAATGTTTAAAATATACTCTTTGTTTACTTTTGATATCTCATCAATCAGCAGATTAAACCCTTTTATTTTATCAAGTCTTCCAACTGCAAGAATATTAAATATAGAATCATGATGGTCTCTTTTTGTAAGTATTTTAGGAGTAATTCCATTGTAAATAATTTTTATTTTATTTTTGTACTTAATACTGTCTGCCACACTCTTTGATACTGCTGTTACATGTTTTATCTTATTAAAAACCTTTCCTTTGCGCGTATTATGTTTAGTAGCTAAATGTACAAACTCAACAAATTTAGAAAGTTTATATATTATCTCCGATGCTTTTGCCGAATGTGTATGTATAATTTTATTTTTAACAATTTTTATAATCTGTGTGTATAGAAAAGGATTTAGTCTGCTTCTATCTTTTATTAGATGAATTTTTATATTTTTATTTAGTTTGTCCTCAATCATATTGTTTTCTAGTAATATAATTTCTAAGTTGATATCGGATACTTTTGATAAATTATTACAAAGATCAACAAAGACTTTTTCAGCTCCACCATAGCCTCTAGATGCTATAAATTGTATCACTTGCATAATTTTTTATATACCTTTACTGTTTTATCCACCATCTGTTTAAGTGAAAATTTTTCCTCTATATAGCTAAAACCATCAAATTTTAACTCTTTTGTGCCCAGTATCTTTTTTGCTAAATCTTCTGCATCTCCTATCTTAAAGAAATATCCATTGGTATTCTCTTGGATTATATCCAAAACTCCACCATGATTTGTGGCAATCACTGGGGTATTTAGCGCTAATGCTTCAGCTACACTTCTCCCAAAGCTCTCAGGTTTTTTTGATGCGCTCACAACGACATCACTTAGAGCATAAATCTCAGCTACACTATCTGTTGAACCTGTAAAAATAATCTCTACATGTACAGATGCCACTAAGCTCTTTAGTTTATTAAAATAGTCCCTCTTGTCCTCTCTAACACCCCCGACTATCAAGCCTACAGCATTTGGTATCTCTTTTTGGATGATGGCAATAGCTCTTATAAAAGTCTCTAAATCTTTTAATTGAGTAATCCTGCCAACAGAGGAAACTACAAACTTTCCATCTAAATCAAATCTTTTTTTAAACTCTTTTATAAAATTTTTATCAAGATTTTCAGGATTAAATTTTACCAAATCTATCCCTCTTGGTATAATAGTTATCCTGTTTTCATCCGTATTATAATTTTTTTGTATATACTCTTTTATCGCTCCGCTGACGCATATAACTCTATTGGCTTTAGTCATAATTTTACTATAAAAACTTACGGAGTTAAAGCCGTGTACAGTAGAGGCTATAGGAATTTGTAGCTCTTTATTAGCGAAATATACTAGCCATGCAGGGACTCTGCTTCTTACATGCAAAACATCGGGTTTTAACTCTCTTAATACTCTTTTTAGAGCCAAGACTCTGCTAAAAACAGTCAAGGGATTTTTACTGCAAACATCCAGTGTAATATGCAGACTCCCGTCTTTTTCCAGCTGTTTGACTAATTTGCCATCACGGCTTATAACTATAGATTTAAAACCCTTTTTGACCAACTCTCTTGCTAACTCAATAGTGCCTCGTTCAACCCCACCTTCATTTAACTCTGGAAGTATTTGTACTATCTTCATATCTCTATCTTCTTTAAATAGGATGAAAAATCAAATCTACCTTTGATGCTTTGCACTGTTTTTGCAAGAGTATGAAATTTTGTATCTTTTCTTTTGGATTTTAGCTCTATTATCTCTATGCTTGCATCTGAGTTGGCCCTCGCTTCGCTAAGCATCGAAGTTGAGTCGATAGTGATGAAAAGCTTAGAACAAACTTCTAAAAAATCAGGTATCGGGTTAATATCTGGGTTTTTTGAGTATATGATTTTATAGTCAAATTTGTAATTTTCCAGCAACTCATCTATCTCTTTTGGAGTTCGCCTTGAAGTTGTTATATATTTCAGATGATTTGGAAACTTTTTAAATATTTCATCCAAATATCTTTGGATAATCTCTCTATTCATTGTGAATATAGAGTTGTTTCCGCCTATTATTATGCCAATAGCATCTTTTTGATCTTTTTTTATATACCCTTTAGGCTCACTTACGGATAGATTTAATGGAATGGAAATTATATTTTTCAGATTTGGAGGATTGTCGTGATTTGAAGCTATGATGTAGTCAAAACTACTGTATCTAAAACCTTTTGGGAGCATAATAGCTATGGATTTTATCCCTAGTTTTTTCGATAAATACTTGTTTGCATAGTATGTGTATGAACCTGTTGAGACTATAGCTTTGTATCTTTTGGGCTCTACATGTAGAGAAAAGAGATTGATATAAATATGGAGAAAATCAAGCATATAAGTTACCCATTTAGCCCTCTTCGGTAGCTCTAGTATATCGTGCTCTAACCCTTTTAGTTTTGCAAAAGCTTTGGATTGATTTAAGTGTCCGGTCTTTGCATCGCTTAGTATTAAAACTCTCAAGCAAGTCTCCAACGGTTGTGCATCCAAAACCACTGCTCGGGATACTCCCGTATCATCTCTTCAAGGATATCATTATATTTTTGAGTCATCTTCTTTAGTTTTTCACTCTTTTGATTACTCTCATCTGCTCTGTATTCTACAGGCTCGTAAATTACAGCTCTATACTTTCCATTTTTTTGCCTAGGAAAAAAGATAGGAAGGATTAGCGGGTCAAATTTTAGTTTCATCTCTGCGATAGATACAGTAGTGTCTGCGCTAAGTCCAAAAAAATCAACCTTGATGCTATTTTTTCCTCCTGCCTTTTGGTCGAAAAGCAGACCTACTAATTGATTTCTTTTTAGAGCCTTTATGATACCCAAAAGTGCACTCTTTTTATATATATTTTTATTGCCGTACCTCTGCCTAAAGGGTGTGGTGATTTTCTGCTCTATGAGTTTGTTGTTCCCCTCTCTTCCGATAGCAACCATAGGAAACCCATGCATGGGCAAAAATTGAGCCGCTAACTCCCAGTTTGAAAAGTGAGCGGTGATAATCACTATGCCGTTTTTTGCATCTTTTGTATAATCTTTTAGCTTTTTTAAAAACTCATCCTTGTTTTCAACCATCAAATCCAAATCTATCTTGTCATTTAACATCAGCACGATTTCTGCCAAAGTTCTAGCAACACTCTCATAAGATTCTAACGCAAGCTCTCTTATCTCTCTTTCACTTTTTTTTGGATAAACAGCGTGAAGATTTTGCATAGTAAGCTTGCTGCGCCTCTTCTCAAACCTAAACAGAAGTTTAGCTACAAATCTTAAAGTTCCATGAATCAAAAAATCAGGCATAAAACCAAGCACAAAGATAAAAGCTCTTAAAAAATAGTATTCAATTTTTTCTTTCATAGTGATAATTATAGCTAAGAAGAGCTAAAAAGTAGTTTTGTAAAGAAATTAAATACAAGCTTAAGTACCTAACCAGAAGTAACACCAATTAATAGCAAAAAAAACAACGGTGCGAGTACAAGGCAGATTTGTGCAGGACTAGCTAAAGCTAATTCAAACAAATCTAACGAAGTAATCGTGCCGTTATCTTTTTGCCCGCAGGGAAACTAGGAAAGGTCACATCTATGTCGTTAAAAACTCTCGAGGCACAATAAGTAC
>JALUMZ010000034.1 GCA_027055635.1 Campylobacteraceae bacterium | reverse complement strand
CATCTATACTCTTATTCAAGATATTGTACCCTATCTCTTTTATATAAATTTCAATTTTTTCAAACATTTGTTGATTATTAAGAGAGATAATATCTGGATTTTCTATCAAAAATCGTATAACTTTTATAACAGAGTATCTCTTCTCTAGTTCTTTTAATATACCTCTGTAAGCAGCCACAATTTTAAAGAAGTCCAATAGATCATTTTTACCAATTCCCTCAAAATCCATACTACTTATACCATTTTCAATTAAAAGTGCATTTAGTTCACTGTCATCTTTTATATATATCTCTTTTTTACCCTTTTTGTATCTATAAAGTGGTGGCTGAGCAAGATATACATATCCATTTTCTATAACAGGTCTTAAAAATCTAAATAAAAATGTCAAAAGTAGAGTCTGTATATGACTTCCATCCACATCAGCATCAGTCATAATGATAAGTTTATGATATCTAAGTTTATCTTCGTTTAACTCTTCACCTATACCGCAGCCAAGAGCCGTAATCATATTTTTTATCTCTTCTGATTTTAATATTTTATCAATTCTACTCTTCTCTACATTTAAGATTTTACCTTTAAGTGGAAGTATAGCTTGAAAAACTCTGTCTCTTCCCTGCTTGGCACTACCACCTGCACTATCTCCCTCCACTAGATAAAGCTCACTGATACTAGCATCTTTACTTTGACAATCAGCTAACTTTCCGGGAAGTGTTCCTATACTCATAGAGTCTTTTCTTCTTGTTAAGTCTCTCGCTTTTTTAGCAGCTTCTCTTCCACGAGCCGCTCCTATCGCTTTATTCATAATAGCTTTTGCTTCTATAGGATTTTCTTCAAAATATTTTACAAGTTTTTCAAATGTGAGCCTTTGGACTATCGGTTTTACATAGGTATTTCCAAGTTTTCCTTTAGTTTGACCTTCAAATTGAGGCTCAGGTACCTTTACACTAACTACAGATATAAGTCCTTCTCTGACATCATCACCTGTAACTTTTATATCTTTTTCACGAGCTGCTGCATTTGCATTTATATAGTTTACTATCGCTCTTGTAAGTCCTGCACGAAAGCCACTCTCATGTGTTCCACCTTCGGGAGTTTTTATATTATTTACAAAAGAGAGAAGTGTTTCATTATAAGCTGAATTATACATAAGAGCTATATCTACTTCTACTCCATTTACCGTATCATTAAAATGATACGGACTTGAAACTTGGTCTCTTTTATTTAAGTCCTCTACAAATTGTCTTAAACCACCTTCAAAATGAAAAGTGTCGCTTCTTCCATCTCTATTATCTTTAAACTCTATTGTAACTTTTGGATTTAGGTATGCAATTTCACGAAATCTTTTAGCTAAAGTATCATATACAAAATCAGTTGTTTCAAATATACTAGCATCCGGCCAAAATTCTATAGTAGTACCTTTTTTTCTACTGTTTTTTACAATTTCTAATTCAGTAGTAGGAATACCACAAGAGAATTCTTGACGATGTTCTTTACCATCTCTCTTTATAGTAGCTATTAGTTTTGATGAGAGTGCATTTACAACTGAAACACCGACACCATGCAGACCGCCACTGACTTTATATGTATCTTTATCAAACTTTCCACCGGCATGAAGAACTGTTAAAACAACAGTTGCAGCCGAAATCTTTTCAGTAGGATGCAGGGCAACAGGAATACCTCGTCCATTATCACTTATGATAGCAGATCCCTCTGTTGTGAGTTCAACTGTGATTTTATCACAATATCCAGCCATAGCTTCATCTATAGAGTTATCTACAACTTCATAAATTAGATGATGAAGTCCATTTATATTTGTATCTCCTATGTACATTCCTGGTCGTTTTCTTACCGCTTCAAGACCTTTTAATACTTTTATGTTTGATGCACCATATTCGCTCATATAAATTTCTCCTCTAAATCATTATTGGCATAACTATTGTTATGAAATTTTCATCTTCTAGTGTAAATGGCAATGAACTATCATTGAATCCTAATGTAAAATTACTATTTTCTATATTTGATAGAAAATCTATTAAATGTCTGCTATTTACTGCTAAAAATATCTCTGTATCTAAACCTGTTATATACTCTATCTCTGTTTTTGCTTCTATATTTTCATCATTTAAACTTTCAAATATAATTTTATCACTCTTAAATGTAATTTTCATCTCATTTGAAATTATAGATACTTGTTTTATAGCTTCAACTATCTTTTCTCTATTTAAAAGTAGTCTAAAAGTTTTCTCTTTTGGGATAATTCTTTCATAATCCGGAAATTTTCCGTTTATAAGCTTTGTAAAAAATTGAAAATTTGATGATTTTGCAATTAGAGTATTTTCATCATAAAATATCTCTATCTCATCAAAGAAAAGTTTTTGTATCTCACTTATCGCTTTCTTAGGTATTATCAAAGAAAAATGATCTCCTGTACTATTTTGTAGTTTTACTATAGCTAATCTTCTAGTATCTGTTGATACAAGATTTATAATATCATCTTTTATATCTATAAGTGCACCATTTAGTTCAAATTTTGGATTATTATTGTCAATTGCAGGTGCTATTTTTTTTATGGATCTTACAAAAAGTGAGCTGTTGATATCAAATTTTGGTTTATCTTCTATTTTAGGAAATGATGGAAATTCATTTGGATTAAACATAGGAAGTTTAAATTTTGAACTGTTTTGTTTGATATAGAGATTATCATTTATTGTTTCTAGGATAACTTCATCATCTTTTAAAATTTTTATTATATCTAGTAGTTTTTTACCATTTGCAGTTGCAGTTCCATGATCTTGTATCTTAACATTTTTTGTGTTATAGCTTAATCCTATTTCAAAATCTGTTGCTTTTATTATAAATTCATCATCATTTGTTGTTATAAAAAGATGAGATGTAATTTGACTTAAATCTTTTTTTTCCAAGTAGGGTTGAGTGTTTATAAGTATTGTCTCTAATACACCTTTATTTATTGAAATTTTCATCGAATCTCCTTTTTATTATTTTAAATAAAATAGAAGTAGTAGTAGTTTGGGTTGAATTTGTGAAAAACATATCCCAAGCCCTAAAATTAGTAAATTTTGTATGAATAAAATCTGTAATGTTTTCATATTTATTCATATATTTTTATCTAACTTTCTACTCCTTTACTAAAATTTTGTTTTTTAACTCTTCTATTTTTAATTTAAATATCTCATTTGTTTCTATAAGTTCATTTATCTTTTTCATATTATGTGAAACAGCTGTATAATCCTTCATACCAAAAAATGATGCTAATGAAGACATAGAGTTTGGAGTAAGTGTTCTAGCTAAGTATATACCTACTCGTCTTGCTTCTACTATATTTTTATTTCTTTTTTTTGATTTTATTTCACTTGGTTTTATATTTAACTCCCTTGAAATTACTTTGATTATATCTTCAAGAGTTATATTGTTTTTCTCTTCTTTTAGTTGGGCTTTTATAACATTTTTGGCAAAATCCATTGTTATCTCTTGTCTCATGAGTGTGGCATAGGCATTTAGATTTATGATCGCTCCCTCTATCTCTCTTATATTGTCGCCCATATTTGCTGCTATATAACTTGCTATTTCATTATTTAAATCTATGCCGTCTAATTCACATTTTTTCTTAATGATAGCTATTTTTGTTTCAAGTTCAGGTATGCCTATATCTGCTATTGTTCCCCATTCAAATCTGCTTTTTAGTCTCTCTTCAAGACTGTTTATCATTTTTGGAGGTTTATCGCTTGTCAAGACTATCTGTTTACCTGCAGCATGAAGTTCATTAAAAGTATGAAAAAATTCCTCTTGAGTTTGAACTTTATTTGATAAAAATTGGGTATCATCTATCAGTAAAATATCACAATTTCTATATTTTTCTCTAAATCTATCCATTGTTTGATTTTTTAAATTATATGTAAAATCATTCATAAACTGTTCAATCGTAGCGTAGATAACTATCTTTCCTTGAAGTTGACAATAGTTGCCTATAGCATGAATAAGATGTGTTTTTCCAAGTCCGGTTGGCCCATAGATAAATACAGGATTATATACAACACCCGGTTTTTTTGCAACAGATTGTGATATAGAGTATGCAAATTGATTTGAACTTCCAACAACAAAACTTTCAAATGTATATGATGGGTTTAATATAGTATTTATAACAGGTTTATTTTTTTCATAGATATCTATCTCTACATTTTTTTTAGAGCTATAATCTAAACTGTTTTTTAGAGTTATCTTTATATCAGGTTTGATTCCTGTTTTTACTTCAAACAGATGAGAGAGTTTTTTACTATATTTTGTCTTTATCCAATTTTGAATTAAAACATTTGGAACGGTAAATACTTTTTGGTCAGAGTGTGAATTTTTTTCATCAAATTTTAACTGTTTGATATATCTTTTAT
>JALUMZ010000033.1 GCA_027055635.1 Campylobacteraceae bacterium | reverse complement strand
TCATAAAACAGTTAAATATTTTATTCGTAGCAAGCGAGGTTGTTCCGTTTGCAAAAACAGGAGGACTTGCCGATGTAGCTGGTGCTCTTCCAAAAGCACTGAAAAAACTAGGACACAACATCATAGTTGTAATGCCAAGATATTATAAAATAGACAAATCAAAACTTACTCATATCCCAGGAGCCCTTGGAGTTCCTATGGGTCCTATGGGTGAGCTCTGGGCTGGAGTCTTTAGCTCTACTCTGCCAAATAGCCAAGTACCTATCTATTTTATAGATTATGAAGAGTTTTTTGGTAGAAACGGTCTTTACGACGAAGATGGAGAACCATATATCGACAATGACAATCGTTTTATATTTTTATCAAAATCAGCATTTATGCTTTGCAAAAAACTTGGATTTACTCCAGATATCATACATGCAAATGACTGGCATACTGCTACTATGCCTCTGCTTGCCAAGACTAGATTTGTGCATGATTTTGGCAACTCAGCTTCTGTTTTAACCATACACAACCTACAGCATCAAGGCGAATTTTTCAAAGGTGCTATAGATGTTTTGGAGGTCGGTTGGGAACACTTTAACCCAATGGAGTTTGAGAGCTTTGATAACTTCAACTCTTTAAAAGGTGGCATAGCAACAGCAG
Organism: Campylobacteraceae bacterium; assembly: GCA_027055635.1. Lineage (GTDB taxonomy): Bacteria > Campylobacterota > Campylobacteria > Campylobacterales > Sulfurospirillaceae > JAADIZ01. The sequence continues at coordinate 3,768 of JALUMZ010000033.1, read as the reverse complement.
ATGCAGTTACTACTGTATCAAAAAAATATGCCAAAGAGATACAAACAAGCGAGTTTGGCTTTGGTTTGGAAGAGCATATAAGAGCAAATAGCGCTAAACTTTTTGGCATATTAAACGGCGTGGATTATAGTGAGTGGAATCCATCTATCGATGAAAATTTAATCAAAAAATATGATGTAGATGATATGAGTGGAAAGAAAGCCTGCAAAAAAGCTCTGCAAAAACAGTTTGGACTCAAAGTCGATGAAAATATACCTCTTATCGGTTTTGTGGGCAGATTTGCTGAACAAAAAGGTATAAACCTTATAGCCCAAATCATGCATGGCTTGAGTGATTTGGATCTACAGATCGTGATACTAGGTACCGGTGAAAAGTGGGCAGAGTATTTCTTTGGCGACCAAGCCCAAAAACACAAGCATAAGTTTGGAGTTCATATAGGATATAGTGATAAAATTGCACATCAGATAGAAGCAGGAAGCGATATGTTTCTCATGCCTTCACTCTTTGAGCCTTGCGGATTAAATCAGATATACTCACTCAGATATGGCACCCTACCGATAGTAAGAGCAACTGGGGGACTTGATGATACGATAGAGAACTTTGATAAAAACAGCTCTACATGTAATGGTTTTAAATTTTATGATGCCACACCTCAAGCACTCTATAATACGATCAAATGGGCGGTAGATATATATAACAATAACAAAAAAGATTTCCAAAAGATGCAAAAAAGGGCGATGAAACAGAGATTTGACTGGGAGAAATCAGCCAAAGGCTACGAAGAGGCATACAGATATGCACTAAATAAAAAGAGATAAAATGAAACATGATATATACTATGATGTGACTAGGTTTGGTGATTTGGATATCTATCTTTTTAAAGAGGGTACTCATGCGCAACTCTATAAGCATTTGGGCTCTCACCTTATGAAAAGAGATGGAAAAATTGGGGTTTACTTTGCTCTTTGGGCTCCAAATGCAAAAGCAGTGAGTGTCATAGGTGATTTTAACAGTTATGATGAAAGTGCTCACAAACTGCGTCTAAGAGGCGATAATTCTGGCATCTGGGAGGGTTTCATAGAGGGAGTTAAAGAGTTTGATACTTACAAGTACCATATATTTAATGATTTTGAAAATCCAAATGCAAATAAGGCTGACCCTTATGCTTTTCATACCGAAGTTGCACCAAACTCCGCTTCAAGAGTTTATGACATAGAAAATTTCTCTTGGGATGATGAAAAGTGGATGAAAAAAAGAGCGAAAAAGAACTCCACTAAAAGTGCTATATCTGTTTATGAAATCCATCTTGGCTCATGGAGACGAAAAGTTGAAGAGAACAACAGATATCTTAGCTACGAAGAATCAGCTGTTGAATTGGTCAAGTATCTAAAAGAGATGAAATTTACCCATGTAGAGTTAATGCCCATAACAGAGTTTCCATTTAAAGGCTCATGGGGATATCAGGCAAGTGGATATTTTGCTCCTACTTCAAGATTTGGAGAACCGAAGGATTTTATGAGATTTGTGGAGTTGATGCACCAAAACGATATAGGAGTTATACTTGATTGGGTTCCTTCTCACTTCGTGACTGACGGTCATGGATTGATGAATTTTGATGGAACCTGCCTATATGAGCACAAAGACCCACGCCTTGGATATCACCCCCAGTGGGGAAGTGCGATATTTAACTATGAACGAAATGAAGTCAGGGCATTTTTGATAAGCTCTGCTATGATGTGGTTGGAGATGTATCATATAGACGGCATAAGAGTTGATGCTGTAGCTTCCATGTTGTATCTTGATTATGCTAGAGAAGATGGGGATTGGCTTCCAAATGAGTTTGGGGGAAATGAGAATTTAGGGGCTATAAAATTCCTAAAACAGTTCAACTCTAGCGTACATGAAAATTTCAACGATATAGCAACATTTGCAGAAGAGTCCACAAACTTTCCGATGGTCACTGGAGATGTTAAAAAAGGTGGTCTTGGGTTTGATTATAAGTGGAATATGGGCTGGATGCACGACATACTAAAGTACATGAAAAACGACCCGATCCACAGGCAACATCATCACAATGACCTCACTTTCAGTTTTGTTTATATGTATAAAGAGAACTATATACTGCCTCTTAGCCACGATGAAGTGGTACATATGAAAGGCTCTCTTATCAACAAAATGCCCGGAGACAACAACCAAAAATTTGCAAACTTAAGAGCTATGTACTCTTTGATGTTTGCACATCCAGGTAAAAAACTGCTCTTTATGGGAGGAGAATTTGCACAATTTAGCGAATGGAACTATGAAAAGAGTCTGGATTGGCATCTGCTTGATTTTGAAAACCACAAGGGCATAACTAATTTAATAAAAAAGCTAAACGCTCTATATAAAAAAGAGCCTGCACTTCACCTGTATGATTGTAATCCAAAAGGTTTTGAGTGGATAGATGAAAACGACTACAGAGCAAATGTCATAGCCTATATAAGAAAAGCAAAAAAACCGCAAGACGATATCATAGTGGTCTGTAACTTTTCAGACAAACCACACATAGGATACGAATTTGGCATAAGCCAAGAAGGAAAATATAAAGAGGTATTTAACTCACAAGACAGAAAGTTTGCGGGTTGGGATGAAGAGAAGCCGGCAACTTTCACGACACAAAATAGACCGGCACATGGAAGAGATTTTTCTATAAAAGTTACCCTACCGCCACTAAGCGTAAAATATATAAAAAAGGAGAGATAAAATGTTGAATTTTGATAGAAGTTTTGATTTCCAAATGAACCAAAGCATAAAAAAAAAGATAGATGAGACCTATGAGGCACTGAAAGAGGAGATGAATAGCGATAAGATAGGCTACTACAAACTACCGCAAACTTCACAAGATATAATCAAAAAAGTAGAAGCTCTACATGTAGAAGATTTTTCACAAATAGTCATCATCGGTATAGGAGGCTCAAGCCTTGGCATAAAAGCAGTTGATCAAATCCTAAGACCTTACACAAAAGATGCAAAAGAGATACTCTATCTTGAGAATTCTGATCCGGTGAGCATAAACCTCACACTTAAAAAAATCAAAAAAAACGAAGCTCTGTTTTTTGTTATATCAAAATCAGGCGGAACGATAGAGACTACTTCTATATTTAAAACTGTTATACAATACTGCTCTTTGGATTTAAGCGGGAGCGATAAAAATCGTATTTTTGCCATCACAGATAGTGGCTCAGCTCTGTCTGATTTTGCAAAATTTTATAAAATCACAGAATTTAATATACCATTAAATGTTGGAGGAAGATTTTCAGTTTTAAGTGCAGTAGGAGTAGCACCTTTGATGATGGCAGGTTTTGATATGTCAGCTCTACTAAAAGGTGCTGGAGACTTTATAGATAGATTTTTTAGCAGAAACGAAATTCATCTTTTAGAAAAAGCATACTATTTAAGCAGTAAATCTAAAGAGACGCCTATAAATGTACTCTTCTCTTATGCTGATAGATTAGAAAACTTCACAAAATGGTTCGTTCAACTCTGGGCAGAATCACTTGGTAAAATCGATATAAATAGCTCACATGTGGGACTTACACCGGTAGGTCTGATTGGAGCAGTTGATCAACACTCGTTTTTGCAATTGGTCATAGAAGGTACTAGAGATAAAACAGTCACTTTCATAAAAATTAAAGATTTTAAAGATGATTTAACAATCCCAGATGTAACTCTAAAAAATATAGAAAAAACAAATTTTATAAATGGAAAAACTTTCAATACCCTTATAAA
>JALUMZ010000032.1 GCA_027055635.1 Campylobacteraceae bacterium | reverse complement strand
ATCTGAAAGAGCCTAATATTGATATTTAAATCATTTCAATTGTAATGCAAGTATGGTAACATTATTCTTACAAAATTTTTTTAGATATTAGATATTGTAACTATTTAATGACTTTTTAACAGCATTTATATAGCTAAGTAGAGAAATATCCCTATTTTTATAGGCTATATCAAAAGCAGTTCCGTGGTCAACAGAGGTTCTTACTATGCTGTTGTTTAGTGTGATATTAATACTGTCATAAAAGTATAGAGCTTTTAGTGGTATCAAACCTTGGTCATGATACATGCAAATAAAATAGTTGTAAATTTTTCTATTCTCTTCACTGAAGGCAGTATCTGGCACAAGTGGTCCTTTGAATAGCTCTTTTCCTAGAATTTTATTTGCTTTTTTGATTGCTTTTTCTATCTCTATATCTTCATCTCCTATTACCCCGCCGTCTCCTGCATGTGGGTTTAATCCTAAGACGGCTATTTTATCACTATCTATATATTTGGACATGTCTAAAAGAAATTTTAAGAGTTTTTTTGAAGTAATTTTTGAACTTACATCTTTTAGCGGTATGTGGTGAGTAAAAAGCATAACATACATCTTTTCGCACCCAAGCATCATAGTTGTTTTACACTCAAGCAAATCACTAAGTGCATCTGTATGACCTTTGTATTTTATGCCGGCTTTTGCCCAAGAGGATTTATTTATAGGTAGTGTTACTATGGCCGAAACTTTTTTGCTTTTTGCAAGAGCAATCGCTGTGATAAAAGAGTCAAAAGATAATTCCCCAGCTTCCTTAGTGCTTACTCCCGGAAGTATCTCAAAAACATCACCACACTCTTTGGTTTTAAATTTTTTAGGTATATCGATACCGAGCATGGCACTTCCCCAAGCTAGCATAGTCTTGTTGATGCAATAAACAGGTTTACAAAATTTGCTTATCTCCTCATGTGCCCTTAATGCAATCTCAAGCCCAACTCCATTTATATCACCTATGCTTATGGCTATTTTTGGTTTCATTTGAGTAGCTCTAGCATATCTACTACGGCTTGTTTCAGACCTGTAAATACAGATCTTGCTATGATGCACTGTCCGATATTTAGTTCAATAATTCCATCTATCTTACAAATCTCTTTTACATTATGGTAGTTGAGTCCATGTCCGGCAGCTACTTTGAGATTTAAGGAGTTGGCATATGCTGTGATATCCTCTAACTCTTTTGTCGATTTTCTTAACAACTCTTTTAGTTCTGCCCTGCTTAGTTCGAGTTCATTGATACTGTGTTTTGTATATCCGAGATTGGAGAAGAGCATAGCATGGATATTTGAGTACAATCCTGTATGTAGCTCTATCCAGTCGGCACCAATTTCACTAGAAAGTTTAGTTATTTTCGGATCAGGGTCTATAAAGAGAGAGACTTCTATGCCATTTGCATGTAGTTCTTCTGTCACCTCTTTGAGGTTCTGAAAATTTTTGGCAACATCAAGCCCACCCTCTGTTGTTACTTCTTCTCTTTTTTCGGGCACTATTGTAGCGCGGTATGGCTGGAGTTCTATCACCTTTTTGATAACTTCTTTATCTATAGCACATTCGAGATTGACTGGAAGTTGTGAATTTTCTATGATTCTTTTTGCATCATTATCATCTATGTGTCTTCTGTCTTCCCTTAAGTGTATGGTGATTTGATCTGCTCCTGCTCTCTTAACTATGGAAACAGCATCAAGCGGATCAGGATCATTTATCTTTCTAGCTTCCCGTAGGACTGCAATATGGTCGATGTTTACACCTAAAAACATATCTCTAACCTCCTGCTTAATTTTTGGTTACATATTTTATCAGTAGATTGCTTAAATATTGGATATAATACTCATATCAAATCCCCATTCCTAATAGGGATTGGTACATAGGCTAAGACAAATATAGGATTTTTAGATATGCAATCAATCCAACAACCAAAGAGATTTGACTATTTTCAACTCTTGATACTTTCTGCGATTTGGGGTAGTTCATTTTTGGCTATAGATGTGGCGATAAAAAATATGTCACCTTTTATATTGGCCTATGGCAGGATAGGTTTTGCGACTCTATTTTTGCTTTTTGTTGTATATTATAAAAAACTGCCTTTTCCTAGGGATAAAAATGTTTGGATAATTTTAACTATAGCGGGAGTTATAAACAATGCTATACCCTTTTTTCTCATAAGCTGGGGACAACAGTTCATAAACGGAAGCACAGCTGCTATCATGCTCTCTACGGGTCCTTTTGTTGCTCTTGTGTCATCGCATTTTATCACAAACGATGAAAAATTTTCACTTTTTAAACTCTTAAGTGTTGTATTAGGGTTTGGAGGGGTTTTTGTCTTGGTAGGAGGAGATATAGCAAGTCAAAATATAGACGCTGTTTATGGTGAAATTGCTGTATTTTGTGCTACTCTTGGCTATATAGGTTCTGGATTGTTAATTAGAAAAATTGCTCATTTAAATACAATAGTATGTTCTACCTCTATGTTACTCATCGCAACACTGTTTATGACTCCATTTCTATTTTCTGAAGATCTTTATAGAGTGCATTTTACTTATATATCTGTTTTTTTAGTGCTATATCTTGCTATTGTTCCAACAGCTATTGCTTCACTATTTAGAGTTAAAATGGTACAAAGAGTTGGAGTACAATTTATGTCTCAAGTTGCTTACTTGATACCAATTTTTGCTATATTTTGGACTTGGTTATTTTTCTCTAAGATACCAAGTGCAAATGCAGTTATAGCATTGATTTTGATATTAAGTGGACTTTTTATAAGGAGGATCAAATCGGATGATAGGTTGTGATTTAGGATCAAACACAATAAGAATTGTGCAAATCGACTGCAAAACAAAAAAGAGGATCAAAGAGTTTGAGAGAATTGTGAAGACAGGCAAAAACCTACAAAAAAGTGGAGTGATAAGTAAAGAGTCTATACAAAATATCTTAAATGCCATAAATGATGCTTCAAAAATCATAGATTTTAAAAATGACAAAACAAAGTGCATAGCAACCGAAGCTCTTAGAGTTGCAAAAAATTCACAAGATGTTATAGGGAAAATAAGGGCTAGATTTGGTCTAGATTTTGAGATTATAGATGGTAAAGCAGAGGCAAAATATACGATACTAGGAGTTAAATCATCACTTAAAAACCTAGGCATAAAAGATGATGATTTTGCACTTTTTGATTTAGGGGGAGGCTCTACGGAGCTTAGCTATATAAGAGGTGGTAAGATAGAAACAAAAAGTTTTCCATTTGGAATCTTAAATGTTTCTGAGAGATATAAGGACAATTTAAAGCAAGGCATAGAGAAAGAGTTAAAGCCTTTAGTAAGATTTGCTCAGCAAAAAAGAGCAAGTTTTTTAGTGGCAACAGCCGGTACTCCCACAACAGTTTGTGCATTTCTTAATGGTATGGACTATAAATCATATAACCACGAAAAGATAAATGGAAAAACTCTACATGTAGAGGATTATATAAAGGCATTAGACATGATACTCTCTATGAGAAAAGCTGAGCAAGAGAGGTATTGTGGTGTTGGAAGAAGTGAGTTGATTAAGACCGGTATATTGATAGTAGTAAGTTTGATGAGACAAATAGGTTTTGATAGCTCTATTGTGATTGATGATGGTCTAAGAGAGGGTGTTGCACTCTCAATGTGTTAAAATTTCCTATTAGCAAACTAAATTAAAGTTTTTTTAGATATAATAATTGCCTTTTTAAAAATAAAATAGATATGAAAGGAGATGTCATGGACTTAAACGGTTCCCAGATGGTTATCGAAGCACTACGAAGGGAGAATGTTAAAGTTGTCTTTGGCTATCCTGGTGGTGCAATTATGAATGTTTATGATGAAGTTTATAAACAAAATGATTTTGAGCATATATTGACAAGACATGAGCAAGCCGCCATACATGCAGCAGATGGATATGCTAGAGCTAGCGGAGATGTTGGAGTTGCCTTTGTGACTAGTGGACCTGGATTTACAAATGCAGTTACAGGTTTGGCAAATGCCTATATAGACTCTATACCTATGGTTGTTATCAGCGGACAGGTGCCAATAACAATGATAGGAACTGATGCATTTCAAGAGATAGATGCAGTTGGTATAAGCAGACCTTGTGTAAAACACAACTATTTAGTCAAAGATGCAAAAGATCTGCCACGCATACTCAAAGAGGCTTTTTATATAGCCAAAAGTGGGAGACCCGGACCTGTACATGTAGATATACCAAAAGATGTCACAGCACAAGTTGCAAAGTTTGATTATCCAGAAAAAATAACAATGAGAACTTATAAGCCTACATATAAAGGAAATAGCAGACAGATTAAAAAAGTAGTGGATGCTATAGCAAACTCTAATAGACCTATTTTATATGTTGGAGGTGGTGCAGTTAATTCAGGAGCTAGTGAATTAGTGAGAGAATTTGCCAAGATTTCAGGTATTCCTGCTGTTGAGACATTGATGGCAAGGGGAGTTATGGGAGATGATAATCCTCTCTTGATGGGTATGGTAGGTATGCATGGATGTTATAGTGCAAATATGGCTATGAGTGAAGCCGATCTCATGATAGCTCTTGGACCAAGATTTGATGATAGAGTTACAGGAAAGCTGAGTGAATTTGCAAAACATGCAAAAGTTATACATGTAGATATAGACCCAAGCAGTATAGGTAAGATTGTAGATATAGACTATCCTATTGTTGGAGATTTGAAAAATGTATTGAGTGATATGCTTCCTCTTTTGAAAGATAAGATTGACTCTAAGAAGTATCAATCATGGAGAGATTTGCTTAAAAGATATGATGAGATACATCCGCTAGAGTATAGTGACGATAAAGGCAATATAAAACCGCAATGGGTTATACAAAGAGTCGGTGAAACTTTAGGAGAGAAAGCGATCATATCTACTGATGTTGGACAGCACCAAATGTGGACGGCACAATTTTATCCATTTAGCAGACCTAGACAGTTTGTGACAAGCGGTGGATTGGGTACTATGGGATTTGGTTTTCCAGCAGCTATCGGAGTCAAAAAGGCAAAACCCGAAAAAATCTCTATAAATATATCCGGAGACGGTTCAATTTTGATGAATATACAAGAGTTAATGACTGCTTATGAGTCAAAAATACCTGTCATAAATATCATTTTAAACAACGGTTATCTCGGTATGGTTAGGCAGTGGCAGACATTTTTCTATGATAAAAGATACGCTTCTACTGACTTGAGTGGGGCACAGCCTGATTTTGTTAAGTTGGCTGAGAGTTTTGGAGGTCTGGGTTTTAGAGTAGAAACAAAAGAAGAGTTTGACGAAGCACTAAAAAAGGCTGTTCAAAGTGATGTAGTATGTATGATAGATGTAAATGTTGATAGGCTAGAGGATGTTTTACCTATGGTTCCAGCAGGTGGCACACTTTACAATATGATTTTAGAGTACAAGGGGTAGTTATGAAAAATACTATAAAAAATGAAGAGATAAGAAGAGTTTTATCTGTTATTGTGACAAATGAAGATGGTGTACTCTCTAGAATTTCAGGACTTTTTGCAGGTAGAGGGTATAATATAGACTCTCTGACAGTTGCCCCTGTACCAGATACAGACTTTTCGAGATTGACTATCGTAACTTGTGGTAATGAGAGAGTTTTGGAGCAGATAGTAAAACAGCTTCATAAATTGATACCTACATATAAGGTTATAGAATCAGCTGAATTTGTTGAAAAAGAGATGGCTTTAGTTAAAATACCACTCAATGAAGATTTTAACGGACTTGATGCTATGCTTAAAGCTTATAACGGAACTATAGCAAACAGCGGTGAAAATTTTATAGTTGTTATGGTGGCAGATAATGCAAAAAGGATAGAAAATTTTCTAAAAGCTATTAAAAAATATAATCCTATAGAGATGGTTCGCAGTGGTTCTGTTGCTATGGATATATGATGAAATTAAGTAAGATAGCCAAGACTTTAGATATAAAATACAAGGGAGAAGATCTTGAGATAGATTCTTTCTCCTCTTTAGAGGATGCAAACAGTAGAAATATAGTATTTTTTGACAATGAGAAGCTAATAAATAAGTTAAAAAACACTAAAGCAAAAGTGATACTCACAACTAAAAAGTTCATGGATATTGTACCTGAAAATTCTATAGCATTTGTTTGTGATGACCCACATTTGTGCTTTGCGATATTGAGTAAATACTTTGCAAAAATACCATTTGATTTTAGTCAGAAAGCTAGCATAAGCCAAAAAGCGCAAATCGGAGCAAATGTAGAAATTGGAAGTAACTCTGTTGTAGAGGAAGGGGTTGTAATATACCCAAATGTTACAATTGGACAAAATGTTCATATAGGTAAAAATAGTGTTATATATCCGGGTGTTGTTATTTATGGAGATGCTATAATCGGCTCAAATTGCATATTACAAGCCGGTTGCATAATAGGCGGTGATGGTTTTGGCTATGCTCATACAAAGCTTGGTGAACATGTGAAAATATACCATAATGGTAATGTCATACTAGAAGATAGTGTTGAAATAGGTGCAAATTCTACAATTGATAGAGCAGTTTTTGGATCAACCATTATCAAAAAAGGTACAAAGATAGACAATCTTGTCCAGATAGGACATAATTGCCAAGTAGGTGAGCATTGCATACTTGTTTCACAATCTGGAATTTCAGGTTCGACAAATTTAGGTAGAAATGTTATAATGGGGGGTCAAAGTGCTGTAGCAGGTCATATAGAGATAGGTGACTTTGCAGTGATAGCAGCAAGAGGTGGTGTCACCAAAACATTGGAAGGTGGAAAAACTTATGGCGGTTTTCCTTTGATGTTGCAAAAAGAGTGGCTAAAAAAACAGGCAAAAATAAAAAAACTTTTAAAAACAATTTAAGGAGATAAATATGGGTGGAAAAAATAATACAGTGATCAAGACTTTTCATTTAGCGGATACAAAAAATGGTGTGATATCAATCTCACATCTTGAGGAGCCTTATGGAGACGGTTCATTTCCTGTAGTAAGTATAGGAATATCTTTAAAGAAAGATTCAAATGAGCCAGATTGGAAAGCGCATATTCCATATGAAAATTTGGATGAACTTATAGACGCACTGAAAGAGACAAAAGAGAGATTTGGAAATAAATAACCAAATACAAAAAGGGGATTAATTTAGATTAATCCCCCAAAATTTTGATTTTTAATCTCTTGTATGTTATGCTAGGGTTCGTTTAGCTTGTATGCAAAGGTGGTTAAAATGGAATACTACAAAAAATACTCAAATGACAAGATAATTTGCAATCTCTGTTCTCATTATTGTAAGATCAAAAATGGAAAAGTTGGTTTTTGTGGAGTAAACAGGAATGAAAATGGTAAATTAGATACTCTTGTTTATGGGCATCCGGTGGCCTTAAATATCGATCCGATTGAAAAAAAACCACTCTATCATGTACTACCTAGGAGTAAAGCTCTGTCGTTTGGCACTGTTGGTTGCAACTTTAAATGCCCTTTTTGTCAAAATTGGGACATCTCTCAAGAAAAAAATATAGATAGAACGATATATATCAGTCCTGAACAAATGGTAAATTTAGCATTGGAACATAATTGTAAATCGATAGCATATACATATAATGAGCCAGCTATATTTTATCCCTATGCTAGAGATATTGGGATTATAGCTAAAGAAAAGGGTGTAAAAAATCTTTTTATTACCAATGGTTTTGAAACAGCAGATGTTCTTAAGGATATGACAAGTTGGCTAGATGCAGCTAATGTTGATTTGAAGAGTTGGAGCAATGAATATTATGAGAAGTCTTTAAAAGGTGGCTTAGAAGCTGTAAAAAAGACAATAGTAACAATGAAAGAGGAGGGGATTTGGGTTGAGGTTACAACCCTTCTTATTGAGGGTCAAAATGATAGCGATGAGGATATAGAAGCTATGGCACAGTTTCTAGCAAAAAGTGTTGGTGTAGATACACCGTGGCATCTTAGTGCATTTCACCCTGATTATAAGATGAATACTCACAAAAGGACAGATTTAAAGACACTACAAAGAGCAAAGAAGATAGCCCAAGATGCAGGATTGAACTATGTATATCTAGGAAATGTTGCCATTGATTCAGATACTATATGCCCAAATTGCGGTGAACTACTCATAAGAAGAACTGCATTTGAGACAGTATCAAATCAACTTATAGATGGTCACTGCCCAAGATGCAAAAGGGTTATAGAAGGCATTTGGGAGTAGAGATAACTATGCCTGCGTATCTATGACATTTCCTCCTAGTTCACTTATCCTTTTGTCTATCATGTCTAGTGCTTTTTTTAGAGTTTCTTGACTGATATCAGGCAAATCTCCACCCCAGATTTTTTGTGCTTCATTAAATCCTGTTATGATTCCGTCTCTTCCGGCTTTGAGCATCTCTATACTGTCTCCCGCACCATTGATCACAAAATTTCCTATCCTTTGGCTAGTTGCTTTTATACCAAAAAATCCATCATCTCCAACCAATTTTTTAGCTTCATTCTGAGTGAGATCACCTATAGGTTTTCCATTGTAGCCAATATCTGCTAGAGTAAATATATCGCTCTGTTTGCCTGCTTCTTTTTGGGTCTCTTGCATGGTCAATTTTTGGTACTCTATTAAATAATATGCAGAGATATCTTTTGCATCGTATGAGTCTTTTTCTTCGGTTCTTTTATTGAAACCCAAAGAGATACTCTCGTAAGTAAGTGATGTGTATGAACTATCTACTTTCATAATCTACTCCTTTTAAGATAATAGTGAGTAGCCCCACCACATGAACAATCGTCCAAAAGCTATAAAAATTTAGAATCGTCTTTTTATACTATAGTTAGTAGCTCTTAAAGTGGTGAGGACTAAAGCCCCGACCACCCTGCAAAGATACGAAAAGTAGGACTTTTCAAGAAAAAGTGTGTAATAAATCTAATGTATAAAAAATTAACTTACAAAATCTTTGATTCTTGATATTCCCTCTATGATGCTTTTTTCATCTGTGGCAAATGAAAGTCTTAGATATCCTTCGCTTCCAAAGCCGATACCCGGAACCGTAGCTACACCTTTTTCCTCTAGTAATCTTTTGCAAAAATCTAGTGAATTATTTGAGAAATTTTTGATATTTACAAAGAGATAGAATGCTCCAGAAGGATTTATGACACTTAAACCGTCTATCTCATTAAATAATTTTACGGCTATATCTCTTCTTTTTTCAAATTCAACTCTCATTGCTTCTATATCTTTGTCGGCTTTGCCCAAAAGTGCAGGTATTGCTGCCATTTGGGTTATAGAGTTTATATTTGATGTGCTTTGGCTTTGTAGTTTTTTCATGCCAGCAGTTAATTCTCTTATTGGGCATGCCATGTAGCCAAATCTCCATCCTGTCATTGCCACGGATTTACTTAGTCCATTTATGGTTATAGTTCTGTTATACATGTCTTCACTTATGCTTGCTGTTGAAGTGAATTTTAGACCATCATAAACTAATTTTTCATACATTTCATCTGATGCTACTAGCACTTTTGTACCTTTTAGAACTTTTGCCAAACCTTCTAGCTCTCTTTTTGTATAGACTGAACCTGTTGGATTTGATGGGGAGTTTAGGATAAGCAGTTTTGTTTTATCTGTTATGGCATCTTCCAATTGTTGGGGAGTTATTTTGAAGTTTGTGCTATCATCAGTCGGTATTTCGACTATTTTACCTCCTGCATATTTTATGATTTCAGGGTATGTTACCCAGTATGGAGCTGGAACTATGACTTCATCTCCCTCGTCTATTAAAGCTTGAGTTAGATTAAACAAGGATTGTTTAGCGCCAACATTTGATATAATATCTCCGGCATCATATACTAAATTATTCTCTTTTCTGAGTTTGATTTTTATAGCTTGTATGAGTTCCGGGCATCCTGCAACTGCTGTATATTTTGTAAATCCATCCATTAAAGCCTTAATGGCTTCATTTTTGATGATTTGGGGTGTATCAAAATCTGGCTCACCCGCAGAAAAACTTATAACATCTCTTCCATCGGCCTTCATCTGCTTTGCCAATGCTGTTATGGCTAAAGTCATGGATTCTGACAATGATTGTATTCTCTTTGATAACATATTTTATTCCTTTACTGATTTTAAAAATTGTTCGTAAATATTTTCTAATTCTCTATCTTTCTCTTCTAAGATTTTATCGTCATGCTGAGATATAACTGCTTTTTCAAGCGCATGAATTCTCTTGAATAGATATATAAACAGCTCTTTATTTATATCCGGTATTTTGTTGTGGGCCATAGGATCTTTGTTTCTGCCTTTTTTTATCACTCTAGCCGGTATGCCTACTGCTGTAGTATTGTCTGGAACATCTGTTATGACTACAGAATTTGACCCTATTCGGCTGTTTTTGCCTATGGTTATATCTCCCAAAACTTTTGCTCCTGCTCCGATTACACTTCCGCTTCTTACTGTTGGATGTCTTTTTTGACCTCTATTTAAGTTTACACCTCCTAGTGTTACACCTTGATATATCAATATATCATCTTCTACGATAGAAGTTTCGCCTATGACTACGCCAAAAGCATGATCCAAAAATACCCTTCTTCCTATAGTCGATGCTGGATGTATATCAATATTTGTTATAAATTGGCTGATGCCCATCAAAGCTCTTGCTAATCTTTTAAAACCTTTTTTGTATATTATATTGGAAATTCTATAATTAACTAATGCCCAAACTCCCGGGTAGTTAAAAAATAGCTCTACTTTTGAGTTTATAGCAGGATCATTTTTAAGAGGTTGTGTAAAATCCTCTCTTATCTGTTGCCATAAACCAATCTTTCCTGTCATAAATTTTCCTCAATTAATCGTTTTGAGATATCCATTGTCATTTAAAAATAGATAGATCTCTTTTGATATATGTTTTTTTGTCTCTTCATCTATATTTTTTGATTTTTTGATTTTTTTATCTAATTTTTCTTTTAACTCTTTGATATCATAATCTAAATCCTCTATAATATCTAAAATAGACTGAGATTCTAAGATATTTTCTATTTTATATCCACTCTCATCTATAGTGATAGTTGCTTCGCTTGGATGTGTGAAGAGATTGTGTTTCATACCTAAAACTTCCTGATATGCCCCCACAAGGAAAAAACCAAGAAAATAGTCCTCTTTTGTAACATCTAATTCATGTAAAAACAGAGGCTGTTCTCTATTGTAGCTTATCTCTCCGTCACTATCACAGGTGATATCCCATATAGAAGCAGATCTTGTTGGTTTTTCATCTAGCCTATCTAATGGCATCACGGGAAAATTTTGTGCTATTCCCCAAAAATCAGGTAAGCTTTGGAAGATAGAAAAATTTATAAGGTATCTCTCTTGTATCATATCTTGTATTTGCAACAGCTCCTTTGAATCTCTGTCTTTAAGAAGAGCGATGGCTTTTTTTATGATGAGGTTTACTAATACCTCTGTATTGCTTCTGTCTATAAGATCGATATATCCTAGATCAAACAGAGTCAGCAGTGAATTCATATGATCTATACTATCATGCAGATACTCTTGTGCATAGGCGCTGTTTATCGTATCGTATAGTTCATAAAGTTCTTGAACCAAAGGAGGGTTATTATCTTTTAGTTTTAATTTTTCTTCAGTGTATTCTTGTGAAAAAAGTTCCAAAACAGGGGCTATCAAAACCGCATGTGAAGCAGCAATATACCTACCTGATTCTATATAGATATTTGGCTCTTTTACCTTTTTTGCAGTAGATATATCTTTTAGGAGGTAAACAACATCATTTGCATACTCTCTTAAGGTATAGTTTCTCTTTATTTCGTCTTTGTATTGAGAGTATTCTACAGCTAGTCCGCCACCAAGATTTATGGAATCCAGTGCAGCTGCTCCCATTTTTTTTAGTTGAGCATATATGTTTCCAGCTTCTCTTAGTGCTTTTTTTAAGGGACCTATCTCTGATATTTGAGAGCCAATATGGAAGTGAATCATCTTGAAATTTTCTATCAAATTTGATTCTTTAAACTTCTCTATAGCCTCTATAAGCTCGGTTGAAGTTAGACCAAATTTTGAATTTATCCCCCCGCTTTTTGCCCATATACCGATACCCGAACTATGTAGTCTTATCCTAAGTCCGATATTTGGTGTGCAAGAAAATCTCTCTTTGCTGATTTTGATGATATTTTCTAGCTCATTGAGACCCTCTATCGTCAAAGTGATATTGTGTCCCATCTCTTTTGCTATAAAACCCAAAGATATCATTTCTTTGTCTTTAAAACCATTTACTGTTATAGGGGAGTGTTCATTGCTATAAGCCATGGCAAGGAGTAGTTCTGCTTTGCTTCCTGCTTCTAACCCATAATTATACTTTTCGCCTATGCAGACAAGATTTTTTACAAAATTTGGATATTGATTTACCTTCAGAGGATATACGGCATTAAATGAGCCTCTATAGCCAAACTCATCTTTTGCATTTTTAAAGTTTTCATATATCAAATTTATCTGTTTTTCTATCAAGTGAGGAAATCTAAGCAGTATTGGTCCTCTTATGCCTCTTTGACGAATTTCTTTTGTGATTTTTACCAAAGAAGGACTGCTCTTATGGTTTACTTTAACTTTTTTATTATCTATATAGAAGTTATTATTTGCCCAAATGTCTATACCGTAATCCAACTTATTTTCCTAAAAACTCGCTATATGAGATACTCTTTTCTTTTTTATTTTCCAGATCTTTTATCCATACACTATCTTTTGACAATTCATCTTCTCCTATGCAGATACAGTATCTTGCATTTTGTTTGTCTGCATTTTTCAGGTGAGCTTTTAGGGATTTTTTATCATAGTTTATACTTACCTTTTCTGTTTTTCGCATTTTGATAGAGAGTTTAAAGCATCTCTCTTGTGCTTCATCACAAAGTGCTCCTATATAGTATCCCTCTCTGTGCTTTTTGGGCATCACTATAAGATCCATCAATCTCTCTATGCCCATAGCAAAACCTATACCACTTGTTGGCTTTCCATCAAGATACTCTACTAGCTTATCATATCTGCCACCACCTGCTATGGCATTTTGTGCACCTATGCCATCACTTACAAATTCAAATGCAGTTTTATTATAATAATCAAGTCCACGAACTAGCTTTGGATTTATAGTGTAGGCGACATCAAAACTATCCAATATCTTTTTTAGAGTTGACATCTCATCTCTACATGTAGAGCATAGATTGTCTATCAAGAGAGGAGCCTTTTTGTATATATCTTGACAGCTTTTGTTCTTGCAATCTAGCACTCTTATAGGGTTTGTCTCTCTTCTTCTTTTACAATCTTCACAAATATTATCTTCATTTTGCAAAAAATTTACAAGTTTTTCTCTGTATGCAGGCATACAATCGCTACACCCCAAAGAGTTAAGCTCAAGCTTATAACCTATACCAAAGAAATCTAACATATCTCTTAACATTAATATGATGGTTGCATCTTCTCGTATGTCTGCTTGGTTAAAACTCTCTACTCCAAATTGATGAAACTCTCTTAGTCTTCCTTTTTGAGGTCTCTCATATCTAAACATAGGACCATAGTAAAAGAATTTCTTTTGAACTCCTGCTCTGTCATACTTTTGTTGTATAAATGCTCTGACAACTCCGGCAGTTCCCTCTGGTCTCATACAGACATCATTTCCGCCTTTGTCGGTAAATTGATACATCTCTTTTCCAACTATATCGCTACTTTCGCCAACACTTCTTTTAAAAAGTGCAGTCTCCTCAAGTATCGGAGTCTCTATGTATTCGTATCCGTATTTTTTTGCAATTTTACTGCAGTTTTCTATGAAATATATATATTTTTCACTCTGTGGTGATAGTAAATCTTTCATGCCTCTAAGCGCTTGTATCATATATAAAATCCTTTATTTCGTTGTGTATTTTCTCTATGCTTTTAGACGCATCTATAACTAAAACTTTTATTGGAAGCTTGTTTAGAACATCTATCATTAAGTCCTGTACTCTAAGGAGGTATTTGATACCTCTTAATTCTATATTGTCACTATTTTTCTGTGTCAATCTTTTTTGGATCAGCTCCTCATTTGTCTTGAAGAGAACGACTTTATCAGGCAAATTTCCACTAAGTGCAAATTTGTTTACAAGAATCAAAAAATCTTCATCGAGAGTTGGATGATTTGCTAGAGCATAAGAGATGCCAGAAATCATACCTCTATCTGAGATGAGAATTTTATCTTTTCTTTTCTTGATATTTTCTTCAAAGTTTTGAGCACGATCTGCTAAAAATAGAAAAAATTCAGCTGTAAATGAGATATTGTCACTGCTGTTTAAGATTATATATCTAAGTTTTTCGCCAAGTTTTGTTCCGCCGGGCTCTTTTATAGTGATTATATCATCGAAATTTTTTTCAAAAAGTTTGATTTGTGTACTTTTTCCGCTTGTATCAACTCCCTCAAATAAGATATACATTATTTCTCCAAAAAAGATAAAATTTCACGGGGCACTAAGTGACTTGCATCTCCCCCATGTTTGACGATATCCCGCACTACAGTAGAGCTTATGAAAGCATGCTCTAGGCTTGGCATAAGGTAGATAGTATCTATGTTTTTATCTATAGAAGCATTTGCATAGCCCATTTGAAGTTCATATTCAAAATCACTTACGGCTCTTAAGCCCCTTATGATAGTATTTACTTTTTGCTCTTGGCAAAAATTTACCAAAAGAGAATAGAAAGGAAAAACTTTCACTCCAGAAATCTCTTTAAGACTCTCTTTTGCCATTGTTACTCTTGTCTCTATATCAAACATAGGTTTTTTACTTCCAGAGTCTGCAACCCCAACTATAACTTCATCAAAAATTTTTTTAGCTCTTTTTATGACAGATAAGTGTCCTAGTGTTATAGGGTCAAAAGTACCCGGATATATGGCAACTTTTTGTGGCATTATCCTCTCCACCTTTCGTATAAATTGTGTTTGATTCCTAAGAGATCAAACCACTTTCCTATTAAAAAATCTTCCATATCTTCTAAGGTCTTTATTTTAGCATAATATCCCAAAATGG
This sequence comes from Campylobacteraceae bacterium, assembly GCA_027055635.1. GTDB lineage: Bacteria > Campylobacterota > Campylobacteria > Campylobacterales > Sulfurospirillaceae > JAADIZ01. The sequence goes on along the minus strand of JALUMZ010000032.1, from coordinate 794 downwards.
GTGGAGAAATTATGACACCAAGTCTTGAGAGTTTAAGCATATTTTCTAAAGCAATGGCAGAAAACGGCATCTCTCTAGGGGCTAAAATCAATTTTTTTTGCTCTTTTATCATCACGGCAGCACTTCTAGTTATAAGATTATCGCTGATACCGCAAGCAATTTTTGCCAAAGAGTTCATACTACAGGGTATCACGACCATAGCATCGCTTTGAAATGATCCCGAAGATACGGGAGCAGCTATATCGTCGTTGTCTAAAAAAAAGCAATTTTCCTCTTTTTGCAATACTGTTTTAGCATTTTTTGAAAAAATTATATACTTTTCTATCTCTTTGGGCAGTCTGTCTATAAATTTTTTACCCAAACCTGCTCCACTTGCTCCGCTTATAGCTATTATTAATTTCATCTGTTTTTCACTTTCACTCTAGTATCTTTGCTCTTCTTTTTGATACTATTTTTGCATCAAAAACTTTACCCAAAACGGTTCTTATTTTGATTTTATCGCCTATGTTTGCATCAGTTAAAAGGTGTGCATCTATCTCTAAAATCATATTTCCATCGCTTAAAATTGCTTTTATATAGTCGCCTTTTAATAAATCTTTCTTAATCTTAAAGTGACTTTGATCTAAAATCGCATCTTTTCTGATATAACCTTTTATAATATAATTTTTAAGAGGTTTAATCATCAAAATATTTGGAGGAAGATTTTGGAATTTTATTCTTGTCTGCCTATAGTCAATTTTTTTGAGGATTTTACCGTTTCGTAAATTATAGTTTGCTTTAAATACTACAATAGT
>JALUMZ010000031.1 GCA_027055635.1 Campylobacteraceae bacterium | reverse complement strand
GTTTATGGCTACTTTTTCTTATGCAGGCTTAGTCAATGCTATATCTGTTATAATCAACGATCAACCTATAACTCTCTATGAGATATACAAGTATTCAGATAAATTTCATATCTCCACCAAAGAGTCTCTAAATATATTGATAAGACAAAAATTAGAAGATGCCCAAATCAAAAAACTTCATATAAATGCTAGTGATTTTGAGGTAGAAGATTATATCAAAAAACTTGCAATCAAAAATGGCATCTCTGTGTTTCAATTTTTGCAAATGCTAAAGGATAAAAATATAGATGAAAATGACTATAGAAAAGATGTGAAAAAAAAGATAGAACAAGAGAAGTTATATAGAAAAATATTCTCTTCAAAAAACATAAGAGTTGACAAAAATACTCTGAAGAGTTACTATGAAAAAAACAAAAACAGGTTTATAAAAGCTAACAACTTTAGCGTTGTAGTATATGATAGTCCCTCAAAACAATCGCTAGAAAAGATCAAACAAAACCCAATGCTCTCTATGCCAGATATCAAAGTAAAGCCGATGCAGTTTTATGCAAACAAGATGGATAAAAAATTGGAAGGCTTGTTAAACCAAACCAAATCTGGTGAATTTACACCTATATTTAATATGGGCAATAAATTTACGATGTTTTACCTAAAACAAAAAAGCGGTGTGCAAACAATCCCTTTTAAAGAGGTACAAAACTACATATACTCACTTCTCTCATCCAAAAAAGAGAAAGCTGCGATAGATGATTATTTTGAAAAGATAAAATCAGTAGCAGATATAAAAGTATTAAGAAGACCAAGAAGTTAGGAGATGATATGAATATATATGATAAGATAAGAAGATTTTGTAGAGTTTTTAGGATTTTTTTAGGTGTAGTTTTGATTGGAGTTGGGTTTTATTTGAGCAACCCTTGGTTTTATCTAGGAGTCATCCCTCTTATCGCTGGATTGGCAAACTTTTGCCCTCTTTGTATCATCAGCAAAAAATGCTCGATATAAATTATGCCTCTTAGCTAGAGGCATAATTTCACTACTTAATATCTTGAGAGATAATTTGTATCAAAGTTATTATTTATAAAATCTTTGTTCTCCATCATTTTAAGATGAAAATCACGAACAGTAGCGATACCTTCTATTTGAAGTTCGCTTAGTGCCTCTCTCATTTTTGCTATTGCCCTGCTTCTATCTTCTCCCCAAACGATAAGCTTTCCTATCATAGAATCATAACAACTAGGTATAACATAATTTTGATACAGATGCGAATCCACCCTTACATTTCTTCCTCCCGGTGCTATGTATTTAGTCACTTTTCCGGGACTTGGTATAAATTTTATTGGATCTTCTGCCGTAATTCTACACTCTATAGAGTGACCATTTAATTTTATCTCTTCTTGGCTTGGCAATTTTTCATCTTGTGCAACCCTTATCATCCACTCTATTATGTCTATTCCACTAACCATCTCGCTAACACAGTGCTCTACTTGGAGTCTGGTATTCATCTCCATAAAATAAAAGTTTTTATCACTATCAAGTAAAAATTCAAAAGTTCCGGCATTTTCATAACCTATATATTTGACTGCCTTTACTGCTACTTCGTGAAGTTTCTCTCTTGTCTCCTCATCTAAAATTTCAGCAGGTGACTCCTCTATGAGCTTTTGATGTCGTCTTTGCAAGGAACAATCTCTCTCGCCTATATGTATGGCATTGCCAAAAGTATCACCTATGATTTGCACTTCAATATGACGGGGATCTTTGATAAATTTCTCCATATATAGAGTTCCATCACCAAATGCACTTTCACTCTCACTTTGTGCCGAAAGATATGCTATCTCTAAATCTTCCTCTTTTTCAACAACACGCATACCTCTACCACCGCCACCTGCGCTGGCTTTTACGATAACTGGGTATCCTATCTTTTGGGCAAGTTCTTTTGCTTCATCTATATCTTTAAGAGCCCCTTGACTACCTTCTATGACAGGAACTCCAGCTTTTTTCATCACCTCTTTTGCTTTTGATTTATCGCTCATCAAAACCATAGAATCCACACTAGGACCTATAAATTTTAGCCCGTGAATTTTACAAATCTCAACAAAATCCTGATTTTCACTTAAAAATCCATAGCCCGGAAAAACAGCATCACAACCACTTATCTCAGCTGCACTGATGATGGCTGGCACATTTAGATAACTCTCATTCGACTTATCTCCGCCTACACAGATACTAGCATCTGCATATTGCAAATATAGGGCATCCTTATCTGCGGTTGAATAGACAGCAATCGCCTGTTTTCCCATCTCTTTTATAGTTCTAATAGCTCTTAGGGCTATTTCACCCCTGTTTGCAACGAGAATTTTATGAATCTCGGACATCAGACCTTCTCCACACCAAATAGTGGCATACCAAACTCTACAGGCTCTCCATCTTCTGCAAGCATAGTTACTATTCGGCAGTCAAATTCAGCCTCTATCTCATTCATGATTTTCATAGCTTCTATGATAGCGATAGTCTGCCCTTTTCTTACAACATCACCTGCTTTTACAAAAGGTTCACTCCCTGGGCTAGGAGCTATATAAAAAGTGCCTACCATGGGGGATTTGATAGAGAGAGCATCATCACTCTTTTCTTCTTTGTTTGCATCAGAAACTTGAGAAACTTCTGACACAATATTTGGGGCAGCTACGCTTTGAACTGGTGCCGATACTGCACTTGGAGCACTCTCTAGTCCTTTTTGTAGCTCTATTGAAAATTCTCCATCTTTTATCTTTAACTTTGTAACTCCACTCTTATCAAAAAGGCGTATCAAATCTCTAATTTCTTGTTTATTCATCCCTCTCTCCTAAATTTTATCGTATATAAGTTTTGCTATAATACCATATATTTAATGATAAGGACTTAAAATGGGTTTAAAAGCCGATAGCTGGATAAGAGAAAAATCACTGAAAGAGGGGATGATAGAGCCGTTTTGTGATGAGCAAATAGGAACAGATGTAGTAAGCTATGGTGTTAGCAGTTATGGGTATGACATAAGAGTTGGAAATGAATTTAAAATATTTACAAATGTCAGCTCTACCGTAGTGGACCCAAAAAATTTTGATGACAAAAATATAGTTGACTTTGTAGGTGATATATGTATAGTTCCGCCAAACTCTTTTGCACTAGCTAGAACTGTCGAGTACTTCAAAATTCCAAAAAATGTCTTGGCAATTTGCTTAGGAAAAAGTACATACGCAAGATGTGGGATCATCGTAAATGTTACTCCGTTTGAGCCAGAATTTGAAGGACATATAACCATAGAGATAAGCAACACAACGCCACTTCCTGCCAAAATCTACGCAAATGAAGGGATAGCGCAAGTGCTATTCTTAGAGGGCGACGAACAATGCAAAACAACCTACAAAGACAAAAAAGGAAAATACCAGGGACAGCAAGGCATTACTCTCCCTAGAATTTTAAAATAAGTGGTATTTTTATTTTACCACTTTTACCGTCATATCATTTTTCAGGTATCCATCAACTATAAAATACTCCAAACCCTTTTGCTTCATAAAATCTTTGATATCATCTTTACTCTTATAGTTAAAATTGTTACTCTTCACATAGCCTTGTAAGATATTGAAAACTATACCCTTTTTAGAGTTTTCCAATATCTTCTCCAAAAAGAGCCAAGTATCAAAAGAAGAGAGTATATTTAAACTACCGCTTGCCACATACCAATCTGCCAAAGGCAACTCATCACTCAAAATATCTCTACATGTAAAGCTCAAATCTGTAAACCTCTTCTTTGCCACATCAATAGAGTTTTGGACACAATCCAACCCAACATACCTCTTTGGACAGACACCTCTATCCGCCCAATAAGCATACAACTCCCCAAATCCACACCCTGCATCTACAATCTCACTCTTTGCTATATCTTTTCCTAAAATTTCAGTGATAACCTCAAAGCGAATTTCTTGAGACTCCCTAGAGTTCCAATTCACCCCTTCTGCGCTTAAGCCATACTTTTTATAAGCTTTTAGATAAAAATTTTCATTGTTTATTGACATATCAAATTGTACCACAATTTCAAAAGGAATTAAAATTGCTTTACTAAGTACAAAATCTTTCTATAAACACGATAGGATTGACTATGGATTTGAAAAATAAAAATATCTTGGTTACGGGAGCTGATGGATTTATAGGCTCACATCTAACTGAAATGCTATATAACGAAGGGGCAAATATAAAAGCCTTGTCTCAATACAACTCTTTTAACTTTTGGGGTTGGCTCGAAGATACTGATTGCCTAAGTGATATAGAGATACTAAATGGCGATATTAGAGATCCCCACTACTGCAAACATATCACTAAAGATATAGATATCATCTTTCACCTAGCAGCTCTTATCGCTATACCCTACTCTTATGTAGCACCCGATAGTTATATAGACACCAATATCAAAGGCACTCTAAATATCTGCCAAGCGGCCTTAGATAACAAAATAAAAAGAGTTATACACACCTCAACAAGCGAAGTATATGGTTCTGCTCTTTATGTACCCATAGATGAAAAACATCCCTTGCAACCTCAATCACCATATAGTGCAAGTAAAATCGGTGCTGATATGCTGGCTATGAGTTTTCACAATGCTTTTAATCTACCATTAACAATAGCTCGCCCTTTCAACACATACGGACCAAGACAATCTGCCCGTGCTGTCATACCGACAATCATAACCCAAATCGCAAGTGGCAAAAAAGAGATAAAGCTAGGCGACATAACCCCCACAAGAGATTTTAACTATGTCAAAGATACATGTAGAGGCTTTATAGAGCTTGCGAAATGTGATGAAGCCATAGGTGAAATAGTAAACATAGGCTCAAACTATGAAATAAGCATAAGTGATACACTAGAGTTGATCAAAAAGTTAATGAATAGTGATATAAAGTTTATCAGCGAAAAGCAGAGAAAAAGACCAAAAAAATCAGAAGTCCAAAGACTCTGGTGCGATAATACCAAAATAGAAAATCTAACAGGCTTTAAACCATCTCTATCTTTAAAAGATGGACTAAAAAAGACGATAGAGTGGTTCAAAAAAGAGGAAAATCTAAAAAAATATAAAGTAGATATTTATAATGTATGATGAGTTTGCATCTTTTGTAAAAGAGTTATACAAAAATGAAGTATTTATACCCCTGCATGCTCCCAAATTTTTAGGAAATGAAAAAAAATACCTAAATGACTGCATAGACTCCACTTTTGTATCAAGTGTAGGTGGGTATGTAAATAGATTTGAAAAAGAGATACAAAATTACACAGGAGCATCCTTTGCTATAGCTACAACAAATGGAACTGCTGCTCTACATGTAGCACTTCATAGTATTGGTGTAAAAATAGGTGATGAAGTCATAACTCAGTCTCTTAGTTTTATAGCTACGAGCAACGCTATAAGTTACTGTGGAGCCAAGCCTATATTTATAGATATCGATAGAGATACTTACGGATTGGGCGCAGAAAAACTGGAAGAGTTTTTGAAAAGTAGCTGTGAAGTTATAAACTCAACCTGTAAAAACAAAAAAAGCGGAAAAACGATAAGAGCATGTGTTCCCATGCACACTTTTGGACACCCTTGTGAGATAGATAAAATCAAAAATATCTGCGATAAGTACCATATAGCACTTATAGAAGATGCGGCAGAATCTCTCGGAAGTTTCTATAAAAAAAGACACACAGGAAGATTTGGTAAGGCAGGAATCATCAGCTTCAATGGCAATAAAACTATCACGGCCGGCGGTGGTGGAGTTATTATCACCGATGATCAAATCTTGGCAAAGAGATTAAAGCACTTAACTACAACAGCAAAAATAGACCATCCATATGAGTATGAGCATGACGAGATAGGCTTCAACTACCGTATGCCAAACATAAATGCGGCTTTGGTTTTGGCAGGACTTGAGAGAATTGATGAAATTTTAAAAAATAAAAGAGAGATATTTTTAAAATATAAAGAGTTTTTTGCAAATAGAGATATAGACCTCCTAAATGCACCAAAAAATTCTGTATCAAACTATTGGCTAAATACTATTATGCTAAAAAATGAAAAAGAGAAAAAAGAGTTTCTAGAAACTTGTATCAAAGAGGATATAATGGCACGGCCCGTATGGAAACCACTTCACACTCTTGACATCTATAAAGATTGCCAATATGAAGATATGACAAATACTTTAGAATTTTATGATAAGGCATTGAATATTCCTAGCGGAGAGAGAGTATGAAAAAGATAATCCTCATCGGAGGTGGTGGTCACTGTAAATCTTGTATAGATGTTATAGAACAGACTAATGAATATGAAATAATAGGCATACTAGATCCATTCAAAAATGGCTCACTCTTGGGTTATCCCATTATCAATAAAGATGATAAATACATAGAAGAATTAGTGAAAAAAGATTACTATTTTCTTATTTCTATAGGTCAAATAAAAACAGCTAAAAAAAGAGTGGAAATTTATAAGCTTCTAGAAGATTATAACGCAAAAATAGCTACTATCATCTCTCCTTTAGCATATGTATCAAAACACGCTATCATCAAAAAGGGATCTGTCATAATGCACCATGCACTTATAAATGCAAATGCCACCATAGAAGAAAACTGCATCATAAACTCCAAAGCACTTATAGAGCATGACGCTATCATTCATAAACATACGCATATATCAACAGGGGCTATCATTAATGGAGGGGCTGAGGTTTTACAAGAGAGCTTTTTTGGTAGTGGTGCGGTTTCAAAAGAGTATATAAAAGTTGATGGATTTACAAAAGCAGGAAGTGTAAAAAAGTGAAAAAAGTAGCTTTTTTAACAACAATATACCCTATGTCAGAGCATTTTTTAGATGAGTTTTTTATCTCTTTAAAAAATCAGACATATAAAGAGTTTGATACTGTTGTCGTTAATGATGGATTTAAAGATTTTGATAAAATTTCAAACAGATACCCAAATCTAAACATAAAAGAGCTTATCTACTCAAATACTCCTGCAAAAAATAGAGAGTTTGGCATAAACTATGTCATAGATAATGGTTATGATATTTTAGTTTTTGGTGATAGTGATGACTATTTTTCTAAAAACAGAGTAGAAAAAACTGTAGAGCTTTTAAGCCATCATGACATAGTTGTCAATGATTTGTCGCTATGTAATAATGGTGAAATTCTTTGCAGTAACTACATATCAAACAGAGTTAAAAATAATACCATAATTGATTTTAAATTTATAAAAGATAAAAATATTTTTGGCATGACCAATACGGCTATAAAAATAGAAAAAATAGAAAAAATAGTATTTCCAAAAGATATAATTGCCGTTGATTGGTTTTTTTTTAAACACTATTTAAAAAAAGGGGCGAAGGCAATTTTCACTAATAGTATTATAAGTTACTACAGACAGCATAAAAATAACATACTCGGCTTAAATTGCAAAGATAAAAAATTTTATTTATGGTGGGAGAAAAGATGAAAATAGTTTTTGTTGGTACAGTTCAATTTTCATTAAAAACATTAAAAAAACTTATAGATTTAAAAGCAGATATAGTTGGAGTATGCACCAAAAAAACTTCTTCAATCAATTCAGATTTTGCAAATTTGTCACCAACATGTAAAGAATATGCTATACCTTTACTCTATGTTGATGATATAAACTCAAAAAAAAGTGTGGATTGGATAAGTGTTTTAAAGCCAGATATTATATTTTGTTTTGGATGGTCATTTTTAATAAAAAAAGACCTTTTAAATTTGCCTTCTATGGGTGTTGTAGGCTTTCATCCAACAAAATTACCTCAAAACAGGGGGCGGCATCCTATCATATGGAGTTTAGTTCTTGGTCTAAAAAAGAGTGCTTCAACTTTTTTCTTTTTAAAAGAGGGGATGGATAATGGAGATATACTCTCTCAAAAAGAGTTTGATATTTTATATTCAGATGATGCCTCTAGTCTATATGGCAAAATAGAAAAAATTGCTTTAATGCAGATAGAAGATTTTTTACCTAAGCTACAAAACGGAACCTACAACACACAAAAACAGAATCAACAAAAAACAAATTCATGGAGAAAAAGATCAAAAAAAGATGGTCAAATAGATTTTAGAATGAGCAGCAACAGTATATATAATTTAGTAAGGGGCTTAAGCAAGCCTTATGTAGGTGCACATATCAATTATAAAAATAGTGATATTAAGATTTGGAAAGTAGAAGAGATGAAAAACACTCAATCAAATATTGAACCGGGTAAAATAATAGACATACGAGACGATATTATAACTGTAAAATGCTATAGAAATGCCATAAAAATAGTGGAGCATGAATTTGAATATTTACCTAAAATAGGAGATTATTTATGAATAAAGTGTTAGTGATAGCTGTCCATCCAGATGACGAAACCTTGGGTTGTGGAGGAACTCTACTAAAGCATAAAGAGAATCGAGATGAGATTCATTGGCTTATATGCACACAAACTGATCCTAAAAATGATTTTTATAAAACAAGAGAAAGAGAGATACAAGAGGTATTAGATTTGTACAATTTTGACAGCTTAACAAATTTAAAGTTAAACACTATGCAGATAGACCAATACAGCATGAGTGGGCTAATCAAAAAAATATCCGAGATAATTAATCGAATAAAGCCCAGCATTATCTATCTTCCATTCAAAAATGATATACATAGTGATCATAGAAAAATATTTGAAGCTAGTTTTTCTTGTACAAAATCATTCCGTTATCCATCTATAAAAACAATATACATGATGGAGACCTTAAGTGAAACAGAGTTTGCACCAAGTACAAAAGAAGATAGTTTTATTCCTAATGTATTTGTTGATATAAGTAAATTTATAGATAAAAAGATAGAGATAATAAACAGATATAAAAGCGAAATACAAAAACATCCTTTTCCAAGAAGTGAAAAAAATATAAAGGCTTTAGCCACAATAAGAGGTGCTACAGCAAATTGCGAATATGCAGAGAGCTTTATGCTTCTAAAAGAGATACGATAAAAAAAAAGGGGGGGGGATTAACATGAAAATAAACCTAACACAAACAAAAGAGGTATATAATTTTTGCGAACCGTACATAATCGCTGAGCTTGGCTCAAATCATAACGGTGATATGCAATTAGCCAAAAAACTCATCATTGAAGCAAAAAAAGCAGGGGCAGATTGTGTTAAGTTTCAAAGTTGGAGCAAAGATAGTATCTTCTCTAAAGTAAAATATGAAGAGAACTGTTTTATCGGTGATGATTATAGGGATAGAGATGATTATACGCTTGAAGAGATTGTCGAAGAGTTCTCTATAAGTGAATCTGAACTTATGGAGATGAAAAAAATTTGTGATGAGTTAAAAATAGACTTTGCATCGACCCCATTTTCAAAAAAAGAAGCTGATTTTTTAGTAGATGCTCTTAATGCTCCTTTTATAAAAGTGGCATCTATGGACTTAAATAACTACCCATTTTTAGATTATCTTGCACGAAAAAACAAGCCTATGGTTATATCGACGGGATTAAGCGAACTCTACGAAATAGACAAAGCTGTAAAAACAATAGAAGAAGCAGGAAACAGAAATATCATTATACTTCACTGCGTTGCAATTTATCCTCCAAAAGATGAAGAGATAAATCTAAATAATATAGAATCTCTTCAAAAACTCTATCCTGATTATCCCATTGGCTTTTCAGATCATACTTTAGGCACGGCAATTCCGCTTGCGAGCGTAGCAAAAGGTGCTTGCTTGATAGAGAAACATTTTACGCTAGATAAAAATATGTTTGGTTGGGATCATAAAGTTTCTGCTACACCTGATGAACTCAAAACCATCTGTGAGGACTCAAGTCGCATATCAAAAGCACTGGGAACTTTTAGGATAACTAGCATAGAGAGCAACGAGAGAAAAAATGAATTTAGAAGAAGTATAGTTACCGCAAAAGAGATAAAAAAAGGCGATATTTTAAAAACAGAAGATATAGACTATAAAAGACCCGGCATTGGATTGAGTCCTGAGATGGATCAGTTTGTTATAGGAAGAATTGCATCAAAAGATATGCCATCTGATTATATAATTACAAAAGAGGATTTAGCATGAAACTAGCGCTTCATGGTGGAACTCCTATAAGAACAAAACCTTTTCCTCTTAGTATCACAACGGGTAATGAAGAGGTAGAAGCTGGTATAAAAGTACTAAAAAGTGGGTTACTTTCTGGTTTTGTAGGAAGCCCAAGTGATGAGTTTTTTGGCGGTAAGTATGTAAAAGAGCTTGAAACTGCATGGAGCAAAAAGTTTAATATAAAACACTCTATCTCTTGCAACTCTGCAACATCAGCTCTTATCATGGCTGTAGGAGCACTGGAAATTGGTCCAGGGGATGAGGTCATCGTGCCTCCATACACAATGTCAGCCACTTCAACTGCTATACTTTTTTATAATGCTATTCCAATTTTTGTAGATATTGAAGATGATATGTTTTGTTTAGATGCTGCAAAAATAGAAGAAGCTATCACTCCAAATACAAAAGCTATCATAACAGTAGATATCCACGGACAATCTTCTAATATAAAAGAGATTATGAAAATTGCAAAAAAACATAATCTAAAAGTCATATCAGACTCTTCTCAAGCACCAGGAGCAAAGATAGACGGAGCTTTTGTGGGAACACTGGCTGATATCGGAGTCTTTAGCCTAAATAGACATAAAAATATACAGTGCGGAGAGGGAGGCATAGCTGTTACAAATGATAAAGAACTAGCTCTTAGAATGTCACTTATAAGAAATCATGCTGAAGCTCTTGTTGGGAGTGAAGATGAGCGGTTTGTGCCAAAAAGTCTGGTAAATATGCTCGGATTTAACTTTCGGATGACAGAAATTGAAGCTTCCATTGCAATTGAACAGTTAAAAAAACTCGATATTTTAAATGCTCATAGACTCAAACTTACCAACTATCTTCATGATAAACTTAAAGACCAAGATATTTTAACTATTCCAAAAGTGAGGGAAAATGCAACTCACATATACTATATGGATGTATATAGATTTGATGAAAAAAAAGCTGGAATAAATAGAGCAAAATTCATAGAGGCACTAAACAAAGAGGGGATTCCTATCTGGGGCGGATATCTAAAGCCACTCTATTTAGAACCGCTCTACCAGCAGAAAATCGCTTACAAAGATGGCTATCCATTTGTAAATAACGCCCACTATACAAAAAAGGTAAACTACAACAAGGGCTTATGCCCAGTTGCAGAAAGACTGTACGAAAAAGAGACTATTGTAAACATATTTAACTATCAGCCTTTGAATTTAGATGATGCTAAAGATATAGCCGGTGGCATATTAAAAGTGATAGAGAATCTGAATGAGCTTAGATAAAAAAATTCTTTTTTTTGCAAGAGATCCCGGTGGTGCTTCTCCATTGGTTTCTTTTATTTCAAGCTTCACAAATGCAAAAGCATATGCACAAGATTATGCTATAGAGATATTTAAAAATAACAATATACCCTATCAATCCATAAGCAACACAGAGGAGTTGATACCCAAACTTAAAAACTTTGAATTGCTTGTGACAGGAACAAGTTATTTAAGCAATAGTGACAAAGAGTTATGGCTGGAAGCAAAAAAGTTAAACCTTACATCAGTTGCCTATTTTGATCACTGGATGAACTTTAAAAGATTTTTTCATACAGATAAAAACATAGAGATATTTCCCGATTTTATCATCGTTATAGATAAAATAGCAAAAGAGGGCATTATAACAAATAATCCAACCTGCACAAGCAAGATACTAACACTAGGAAGTGCCTTTTTAGAGGAAGTAATAAAACAAAAAACCTCTGCACATGTAGAGAAAAATACCTATCTATATGCTGCGGAAAAAATTCAAGGATACGAGATAGAAAAAGAGTATGGAATCAATGAATTTACACAGTTTGAACTACTGCTAGATGTATTTGAAAAATCCAACAAAAAGACAAAACTCTTCTTTCGACCTCATCCAAAACACAATAAAGACAAAATAGAAAACTATTTGTCAACTCTTCAAACGACAAATTGCACCATAGCACTAGATACAAGCAGCAACAAATACCCTCTTTTAAACTCCATAGATGCTCTATTTGGTATAAACTCTATGGTTTTAGTGGAAGGACTTATGCTCGGTAAAAAAGTATGCTCTATTGGCAACAATTTAAAAAAGCTTAGCAATTTTGAGTTAATAAACAGGAATTTAATCTTTTCATCCAAAACAAAACAGGATTTAAGAGATTTTATAAATGGTAAAGTTCACATAAACCCATATGATGTATCACATATAAAAAATAGCAAAAGAACAATTATAAACTTTTTGGAGTCATTATGAAACAAGCTACTCTTTTAGGTTGCGGAAAAATTGGGGCCTACTATGATATAGATAATCCCAATCTCACCCTGACTCATGCAAAAGCCTATTTTTTATCAAAAGATATAAATCTATACAAAGTAATCGACAAAGATTTGATAAAAGCTAAGAAAATTGCAACCAAATATAGCTGTAAATATAGCGATATGCCAACCAAGGATGACCTAAAATACTCTGATATCATCAGTATAGCAACTCCTACAGAGTTTCATTTTGAAGCTTTAGAGTATCTGTATGCAAACAACTATAAAGGTAAAATTATCTTAGAAAAACCTGCTGTTTCAAACGAAGATGAGATAGAAAAACTACTCAGTTTTAATAAAAGCTTTTTAGAAAAAATCCACATAAACTACATAAGAAGATTTGATAAAACATATTCAAAAATACTAGATGATTTAAAAACAAATAAATACGGAAGTATAGAAAAAATAGAGGCAAACATCTTTGGCACCATGAAACATAATGGCGTACATGTGATAAATATACTAAATTATATATTTGAGTCCAAACCCAAAATACTCTTCGTATCACAAAAAACCACCATATTAAAGTATTTAGAGACTGAAGTAATCATCAATACGCTAGATACCATCTACCTAAATTTTGATTTGGTTTTTTTTACAAAAGATAAGAAAATAGTTTTTGATGAGCTAGGGTACAGACTTACTATATATAAAACTGTTTCATCAAAGCAGTTTAAAGATGCATTAATCTTAAATAAAATAGTAACTAAGTCGATATTGCATACATACGCAGCAGACATGATAAGCGCTGTATTGCAAAATCAAAAAACAATCCCTACAGTATATGAGGGAATCGAAGATATGAGGATAGCAAAGGAGATAGAGTGCTGGCAATAATTCCTGCAAGAGGAGGCTCAAAAGGACTTCCCGGTAAAAATATAAAAGATTTATGTGGCAAGCCACTCATAGCATACACTATCGAAGCGGCACTAAAATCAAAAAAAATAACTCAAGTAGTTCTCTCAACAGATGATGAAGCAATCGCAGAAACTTGTAAAAGATATGGCATAGAGATACCATTTTTAAGACCAAAAGAGCTTGCAAGCGACAACTCTTTGATAGTCGATACCTACATATATACCGTAGATAGAATCAACAAAGAGCAAAACAAAAATTACACCTCAGTAGTTGCTCTACTGCCAACATGTCCGCTAAGAACCGCTGAAGACATAGATAGAGCTATAGAGATATATGAAAAAAAAGAGGCTGATTCCGTTATATCTTTTTATGAAGCTCCTCATCCTGTTCAATGGTATAAAAAGATTGATAAAGATGGTATTTTACGCTCAATTTTACCAGAGGGTGACAGACTAGCAAACAGGCAAGAGGAGGAAAAAAGCTACCTTCCAAATGGTGCGATATATGTTTTTAGTATGGATTTACTAAGAGATAAAAAGTACTACAGCAATAAAACATACCCATACATCATGCCAGCAAGCAGATCTATAGATATAGACAATCTATTTGATTTTGAGATGGCAGAATTTTTGCTCTCTAAGGATAAAAAATGGTAAACAGTTTTTTAGAAACAGACAAACTATTATTGGAACCTTTATGCCAAAAACACCTGAGTGACGCATATGTATCTTGGCTCAATGACAGAGAAGTTTGTAAATACAACAGACACTGTACCATACCAAACACAAAAGAGAAAACCTCAGCATATATAGACTCTTTAAAAAACAACTCCTCTTCTATAGTATTTGCAATCATGGAAAAAGATACATCTTTACATATAGGCAATATTGCTCTACAAAATATAGACTTTATAAACTCAAATGCTGATATATCCATTATCATTGGCGAAAAGAGTGCTTGGGGAAAATCATATGCAACCAAATGTTATAGGCTCATCATCTATTATGCTTTTTACACACTAAATCTACATAGAGTATATATCGGAACCCATGAAAAAAATATAGCCATGCAAAAGGTAGCTCAAAAACTAGGCATGAGGCATGAAGGAACAAAAAAAGAGGCTATTTTCAAAAATGGACAATACTTCGATATACTCTTATATGGTCTTTTAAAGGATGAATACAATGAAAACTAAATCATTAGTATATTCAAAAGATTTAACCCT
This sequence comes from Campylobacteraceae bacterium, assembly GCA_027055635.1. GTDB lineage: Bacteria > Campylobacterota > Campylobacteria > Campylobacterales > Sulfurospirillaceae > JAADIZ01. The sequence continues at coordinate 1,415 of JALUMZ010000031.1, read as the reverse complement.
AGAAGAGGTTCTAGAGACACTTGATATAAATGGAAACGGTGTACTTCCTTTAGTCGATAAAGAAAATCATCTCGTGGGTATCATAACGGACGGCGATATAAGGAGGGGGATTTTAAACAAGAAAAGCGTTCTTCAAATGATAAATTTTTCTCCAAAAAGCATAAACGGTTCTCTTGGTGAGGAGGAGATAGAGAGTCAATTAAAAAATATGAGAAAAAGACACCTTCCTGTCGTGGATGATGATAAAAAACTCATAGATATACTTATACTTGATGATATAAAATTAAAGAGAAATAAAAACAGCATAATCATCATGGCGGGAGGTCTTGGTAGCAGACTAGGTGAACTCACAAAATACCAACCAAAACCCATGTTAAAAGTCGGAGAAAAACCTCTTTTGGAGAATATGATAGAGATGTTAAAAGATCAAGGGTTTTATGATTTTTATATTAGTGTAAACTATAAGGCAAATATTATAAAAGAGTATTTCATGGACGGATCTGAATTTGGAATTAAAATCAAATATCTCGAAGAAGACAAAAGGCTTGGAACTGCAGGTGCACTAAGTCTTATAGAAAAAAAACTAAAATATCCATTTTTTGTCATAAACGGAGATATCATAACAACTCAAAATTTCAATGCAATGAAAAAATTTCATAGCAAAGAGAGAGCAGTTGCAACAATGGGTGTAAGAAACCATATAATAACAAACCCATATGGCGTAATAAAGATAGAGAATGGAAAGATTAAAACTTTTGAAGAAAAACCTAGATATACCTCCTTTATCAATGCAGGAATTTATCTTCTAAATCCGGAAATTTTAGATATGATTCCACACAATACATACTACGATATGCCTGAACTCTTCAAGACTCTCATTGATAGCAAAAAAAATATAGCTGCCTATGAATTAAAAAGCTATTGGATTGACATAGGACATACTAGTGATTACGAAAGGGCAAATAGTGATCTTTCTATTTTTTAAGCCCTATTCTATACTCTTTTTTTAATATCTCCAAAACATTCCAAATTCCACCAGCCAAATCAAACATCCATGTTCTATGGCTATTTATCCACCGAACAGCCTTTAGTTGGTTTTCATCTTTTGAAGTCACCTTGGATACTTTAATTTCTGCTAACTCCAACTCATAACTGACAATTACAGATTTTAAAATATCATAATAAAAGGCCTTAAAAATCTCACTCTCTTCAAGCTCTGCCCTTAAATTATTCACTTTATCAAGCATATCTACTGTCTCTAGCATATTATATGTATTTATTATCTCCTCGATACTCTTATTTTCTATTTTTTCTAATCTTTTAGATATAAATAAGAATGCATCTTCGATACTCTTTTGTAGCTTTTCTCCCTCTTCAATAAGCTCTTCTATTTTTTTATCACATGCTAATTTTAA
>JALUMZ010000030.1 GCA_027055635.1 Campylobacteraceae bacterium | reverse complement strand
TCTGTTTTTTTAACTCTTTGAAGTTATCTGATATCCTATCATAATCAACACTTAGAAAAGTTCTGTTTTTCTCCATCAAACTCTCTAATTTATATATAAAAAAACTCTGTCTTAAGCGATTTTTTATATCATCCATGCTCGGATGATATAGTGAAAACCTCGTAGGATTTTGCTCATATAGTCTTGCAAACTCCTCCATTTTATCACTTAAAAATCCTATACACACTTCTGTTGCATTTTGATAATTGAACTCTATGGCACTTGAGATATGCTTAAAACCTGAACTCACATGTGCTCTGGATTTGAGCATCTCATCGTTATATGGCTTCAAAATATGTTCATATGCTCTAGCTACAAATTTTCTCATATTTGCAAACTCTATGTCAGAGTGTATCTCATCTTTTTTCCTAAGGATGCTATAAGGGCTTTGCCATCTATATATATTTTCCTCAAAATTTTTATATATTTGATAGTTTTTTTTATCCACCCTGCTCTCTATCTCTTTTAAAAGTTTTGAGTATCTCTTGAACATCTTTCCTACGATATTATCTTCATAAAAAAGCTTTTTATAGGATTCATCAGCATTGATAAACGGTGCTTCATACTCCACCTTCTCATACTTTTGTTTAGAGTTTAAAATACCTTTTTTTATCTTTTCATATCTTACTCTTTTTTTTGTAGATATCTCTTTGTATATCTCATCTGCTATCACTTCAATCATCTGTTTTATAGTGAAATATGCCTCACTCAAATCTTCAGAAAACTCTTTTTTTGCGTCTAGAAACTCCTTTTGGGATAGCAGATCAAACTCCTCTATCTCTGCTATAAGCTCATCATAAATCTTAAGAAACAACTCATGTTGCTCTATAATCTTTATACATATACTGTTTAACTCTTTTTTTATAGCATACTCTTTTGACTCTATCGCTCTTGGTTGAATCTCTTGTTTGATAAAATCTATCACCTGTTGTATATTTGATTTTTTTGCTAACTCTATATTCTTACTCAAATCACTGTTTGCTATATCGTTTATAGTTTTATAATACTCTTTATATCTAGAGTTGACAATATCAGCATTATCCTCTTGGAGACCATTTTCAAGCTCTACATGTAGAGACTTTGTAAACTCATCCAAAGCTTCATTCATCAGCACTATTTTATCACTACTTCTTGATTTTAGAGCCTCTTTAGCTGAGATTGCTACTACTTTACTAAAAAATTCTTTGAAGTTTTTCTCTATATATGTGATACTCTGCTTTATCTCATCTTCACTAAACTTATCTTTTTGATTCAGCACACACAGAGATTTATGCTTGTATCTATCAAAATACTTTCTTAGCACCCTCTGCTCACTCATCTTTCCTGCATTATCTATAAGAGTAAGCCAGATTATTCCATCAACTTCATTCAGAACTCTAATAGTTGTTTGTGTATCGCTAGAAGCTAGAGAATTAAGTCCGGGAGTGTCAACAAAAACTATGTCTTTTAGCATATTAAGCGGCGAATAGAGTGTCAGATACTCTATATCCTCCACCCCTTTTCTTTGATCTGTAAATCTATTTATATGCTCTATATCATGATACTCGTCTCTGCCATCTTTATACTTAACCTTTATCTTTAAATCATCACCATATCTTATATAATTTACCTTTGATGTAACAGGTGTTATGCCTGTTGGAAGTATATTTTTTGCTAGTAGAGCATTTAGAAAAGTTGACTTTCCGCTTGAAAACTGCCCGGTTATCGCTACTTTCATAGGTTCTTGTGCTCTAATTTTCAGCCTGTCTAGTGCTTGTTTCAAGGAGATAGATGCAGAGAGTCTATCATCAAGCAGAGTGTATCTTGCTTTTTTAACAACCCCTATGAGAGTTTCGTCAAACTCTGGAATTTCATTTAGATACCTTTTCTTATATGCTGATATAAAATCTTCAAATAGACTCATGATAAATTTTCCAACTCATTTTTTACTACATTAATGGCATCTTTTTTTCTGCGTATCATTGCAAGTCTTTGCTCTTTGTTTAGGCTTGATTTTTTTATATCTTCTATGCTTTTTTTAAATAACCTGTCTTTTATCTCGCTCTTCTCTTTTATTTCACCAATTTTTTTATCACTTATGTCTATAAAATTTCTCAACAATTTTTCATCTATATCCTTAAGTCTCTCTTCAAAAAAAATCTCTAATTCATCTACTGTTTTTTGCAATAGTATATCTAGTTGAATATGAAGCTTTTGGGGGGATTTTTTTGCATATAAACTTATCAAATCATATATCTTTTTTAACAAAATAGAGTGGTTTTGAAAAAAACCAAGGGAGGCAAAATTTTCATCAAAAAACTTTTTAGAGTCAAAATCTAGCGACCCTGTACCTGCCATACCTACACTATCTTTAAAGCTTGCCTCTATAATTTCAAAGGATTTTTGCATTTTTTTTGAAAATTCATACCTATAGTCTCTGACTAAATCGATCAAACCATCTTTGAGTGCTGTTGTGATGATCGTATCTATCCTCTCTTTTTTTGGTAATTTTTTCTTTTTTCTCAGCTCATAAGTGAGATCATCCATCACTCTTGTTTGAATTACATCTTTTATATAAATCAGCCTCTCTTTCATAAACTGATGTAAAATTTTAAAATACCCAAAAAGCTCCTTCTCTTGCGCTCTTATGGTTGCCTCGATCTTTGATAAATCCAAAGATAGTTTTTCTCTTTGTAATAAAAAAGCTTTGTACTCTTTTTTGATCTCCAAAGAGCTCTTGCCCAAAAGAGACTCCTCTTGGTTAAAACTATCTAGTGTTGAGAAAATTATAGCCAACAAGTCATTTTTATTGCTCTGTATAACTAAATTTGCCTTTTGGCTATTTGCTCCAAACAGAACATCTTGCAGATAATTTTCTACTTCAATAATTCCACTCTTTTGCAGATCATAACCTCTCTTTTTTGCCTCATCTTCTCTGTTTGTCCTTAACAACAGAGCCATTTTGCCAGAGAGAGGTATAAACTCTAATTTTTGCATTATAAAATCTAGTTTATATGAACTATTTTGCTCTTGCAGCCTCTTTTTTATACTATGTTTTGTGTACTCTAAAACTTCTTGAACCTCTTGGCCTGAAACTGTATCTACCCTTGTTATCACAATTAAGAGCTGAGCTATATTTTGATAGAGGATAGAGTCTATGATAAAATCTATATCTTTTTTGGTAGCAGATTGGTTTACATTCATCAGGTGTATCATGAGATCACATCTACTTACATACTCTAGCGTTATCTCTTCTCTTTGTATGATAGGGTCATCAAGTCCGGGAGTATCTACGATCTCAACCCCGTCTTTTAAAAACTCTAAATCACTATACAGTTCGACACTTTTTACAAGGTTGCATTTTTTGTTTGATTTTTTTGCAGATGTATAGAGACCTAGTTTTTCTACCTCTATCGTATCACTTCTACCCTCTAGGGTAACATAATCACTTAGTGAATTTCCAAATTTTTCTTTTGTTTCATTTATGAATTTTTCTATACTTCTTATCTCTTTTGCACTCTCTTGTATCTTTTTAAACTCTTTTGTATTCCAAAAATTTACCTTTGCGCAACCCTTTTTAGAATACTTTAATATAGTCAAATTTGCCGTCTCTGGAACAACAGCAGTACCTAATATCTCTTTTTTCAACAAGGCATTTAGCATGGTTGACTTACCGGAATTAATGATACCGGTTACGCCGACAGAAAAGCTCTGGTTTGTCAACTTTTTCTCTATATCTTCGAGTTTTTTAGGCAGTTTATCATCTTCTATGCATTTACTAAGATTTTGCATGGAGTTTTGCAATACATTTATCGCATTTTTATAAAAGTTGTCATCTTTTTTTGCAGTTTTTAGATCTATATCTTTTTGCTTAGACTCCTTTTTTCTAATCAACCCTATGAGTCCTATGAGTCTTCTACTCACATAGTATGTGATAATACCCTCTTTTCTTAAGATTTCAATATTTTTCTTAAGAACAGTATTGAGCTTTAAATCACCAATCTCTATGATAAATTTTAAAACCTCTTTTTGTATCTGCAAAATCAAACATCTGTCGATACTATTTTCTGCAAAAACTCCACCAAAGATGGATTTAAATTCATCTATTTGTATCAGTTTTTCCCAGTTTTCATCATTGATGATAAAAATCATGGAGCAACTATCACAGAAGTTTTGAAAATTTTGCCTATAATTTGCCAAGATTTTACTAAAATCTATATCATAAACATCCTGAACATGATCACTCTTTTCATTCCAACTCAAAAGAAAAAAATCATTTAATATATGCACACGCCTACCTAGTAAAAAGATTTAAGTACCTAACCAGAAGTAACACCAATTAATAGAAACTAGGAAAGGTTGCATATATGAGGCAAAAACTAGCAGATGTACTTATTGTACCTCAAGAGTTTTTAACGACATAGATGTGACCTTTCCT
>JALUMZ010000029.1 GCA_027055635.1 Campylobacteraceae bacterium | reverse complement strand
GAATTAAACTCTTCATTACAATTCAACTCTTTTATAATTTGTATATTCTTATTTGTTATGGAAATTTCAACTATAGATAATACTTCTTTAATAATTTTATCAAGGTTTGTTATTGTTTTCTTTTTATTTACTTTAAAAAAATCTCTAAAATCATCTATTGTATTACTTAGGTGACTTGAATAATCTACGATATATTTTGAATTAACTATTACCAACTCATTTGTTATCTTATTTAATTTAGATTTTATGATCATAGCATTAGCTCTACTACTTATTGCTGCAAGTGGTTGCCTCCACTGATGAGCTATCATACTTATCATTTCACCCATTTGGGCAAGTCGTGATTGTGCTTGCATCATCTGATGTGTTTTTTTTATCTCTTTTGTAGCTATATTTATATCTTTCATTTGGTGGTTAAATGCATCAAAAAGTTCTTTTATCTCATTTTTTGCATCAGTATTCAGTTTGATAATTTCATCCTTTGCAGGATTACTATTTTTGATTCCATAGAGCAGTTGTTCTATGGGCTCAATAAATTTTTTACTCAAAATTATACTTAAAATTATACCAATGATTAAAATTATTAAAAAAGTTAAAAATAGCATATAGAGCAAAGATTGATATTTTATATTGTACTCTTTTAAATCAGTATCAACCAAAACATACCCGAACTCATATCCTTGTGAAACTATATCCTCTTTTATTAAAAGATCTGTTTTTGCAAAAATATATCTTCTATTTTTTAGCGTTTCTCTATTCTTTTGAAGAAGTGATATATTACCATATTGAAAAACTGCTTTTCCCTTATTGTTATACAAAAGTATGGATTTTATATTTGTAAATGCTGATAGTCTAAAAGATATATCTGAAAATATATCAGCATTCGGATTCAGCAACATTTTAACAAAGTCATTATTAAAAGAACTCACTATAACATTTATATTTTTTATAGAACTCTCTTTTACCTGGGATTTATTTATATTAAAAACCACTACAAGTGTAGCTATTTCAATGATGGCTATCACTGATGTCATAAAGATAATAAGTTGTATTCTTAAACTAAAACGATTCCACATTATTATTTTATTTCTCTATAGGCAATGTTAAATCACTACCCCATTCTTGCCATGAAGAATCATAGTTTGCTACCTTATATCCTAACTCTCTAAGGGCAAAATAGGTCAAAGATGAAACCTTGCCTTTGGAACAGTAGATAATAATTTTTTTATTTTTATCTATATTCTTATAAGTTTTTTTTAACTCTTCTAAAGATTTGATATGGTTTTTGTTAAGATTGCTAAATGATGGAATACTAACCGCAGTAGGTATATGACCGTATCTTTTTGCTATAGACCTTTTTCCTTCATAAAACTGTGGTCTTCTTGCATCTATGATTATCTCATTTGGGTTTTTAGTAGCGATTAAAGTTGCAAATTTTGTTGCAAATTTTGTATTATCTATCTTAGCGATATAACTACTTGGCTTTGGTTGTGGGATCTCCGTTGATATTTTATATTTTTTTTTGACCCAATTATCAAATCCCAAATCAAGTATTTTTAAATTTTTAAATCCGTAAGTCTCTAACACCCAAAATACTCTACCTGAATCAAAAAAAGAACCATCATCATAGATAACTATAGGTGTTTTGATACTTAAGCCCAATTTTCTTGCAATTTCTTGAAATTTATTTGGATTTACTATGTGTCCGTTTATCTTACTATTCTCATAAGTCATTGTTGCAGGAAGATTTAATGCTCCTTTTATATGGTCTTTTTTATACTGCTTTAAAGATCTTGCATCCAAAACTGTATAGAAATCCATATTATTACTTAACTCTTGCGCATGAATCTTTAAATTTTGCGCTTCAAGTACTAAAATAAAAGTGGTAAATAAAAAAAAATATCTTAAAAACATATTACTACTCCTGAATTTTATATTATTTTAATAACAATGCACAAGATTATTATAGCTTAATTAGTCTCTATTTTTTATTATGAAAATTTCATTAGTGTTTTTTCCGCAAAAACCTTAAAATTGTGTCTATTAGATCATCATCATCTTTACTTCTTGCTTTTAGCAGAATCTTCTTGTCATCTATGTATTTTATCGTAATATTTTGAGCATAATTTGAGATTGAGTCTATGTTTTTCAAAGAGGCAAGAATTTTTATGTTTATGATTTGTAAAAATTGCGCTGTTATCTCATCTATTTTTCCAAATCTATCCACCATCTCCTCTTCAATATCAAGCACATTTTTTATACTTTCACACTTACTAAGTCTTCTATAAATCTCCAATCTTACTCTATCTTCACTGATAAAATCACTATTTATGTAGGCATTTACACTCAATTTTATATCTACACTTTTACTCTTGATAGTAGTTTTATTCAGTAGTACATTTATGGCATCTTCTAGCATTTTTAGATACAGTGAATAGCCTATATTTTTTATGTGTCCGCTTTGTGCTTCACCTATGAGATTTCCTCCACCCCTTATCTCTAAATCATGATAAGCCAAAACCGAACCGCTTCCTAGATACGAGTTTGACTCCAATGCTATGAGTCTCTTCTTGGATGTATCGCTTAATCTGTCTCTATTTTGAACTAAAAAGTAGCAAAAACCCTCTTTTTTCCCTCTCCCTACTCTTCCTCTTAATTGGTGCAAATCTGCCATGCCAAAATTATCTGAAGCATCTATCATAATGGTGTTTACATTTGGGATATGTATGCCAGACTCTATGATAGAGGTGCTAAGAAGAAGATCGTATCTACCTTCTTGAAAATTCAACATCTCTTTTTCACTTACAGTTGGAGATACCTTTGAGTGCAAAACCAAGATTTTTAAATTTGGCAATATGTCCAAAAGTTCCTCTTTTTTACTCTGAATGGAAGCTATACGATTATGCACAAAAAAGATCTGACCTCCTCGCCTTATCTCTCTTAAAATTGCCTCTTTTATCACTACCTCATCATACTCTTTGACAAAAGTTCGCACATCCTCCCTCTCATCAGGTGGTGTTAAGAGTTGTGAGTATTGCTTGATAGAGCTCAGAGCCATATTTAGACTTCTAGGGATAGGAGTGGCACTCATGGAGAGTATATGGATATTTTCTCTCATACTTTTAAGCTTCTCTTTTTGCTTTACACCAAATTTATGCTCCTCATCTATGATGATAAGTGCCGGATTTTTGAGCTCTTTGTCCAAGAGTGTATGAGTTCCTACACAAACTTTTAAACTCCCCTCTTTGAGCTCCTTTAAAATAGTATTTTTTTGACGAGCAGGAGTAAATCTATCTAGCTTTTCAACTCTTATGCCATATCTCTTAAATCTCTCGTTTAGACTTACGAAGTGCTGGGAGCTAAGAAGAGTGGTAGGAGCTATCAAAATAGTTTGAAAACCGCTAAGAGCAGTTGCAAACATAGCATTCATCGCCACTTCGGTCTTTCCAAAACCTACATCCCCACTAAGTAGCCTATCCATCATCTTTCCGCTTCTTAAATCCTCAAAAATCTCCTCTATGCTCTTTTTCTGGTCTTGTGTATATGTAAATCCACTATCTTTTTGAAATTTTTTAATCTCCTCTTTTTTTGTATCAATTCTAAGAGCCTCTATCATCTCTCTTTTTGCGGCTATCTCTATAATCTCTTTGGCTATGGCAAAAAGTTTCTCCCTTGTCTTGGCTTTTAGCTTAGCAAAGCTACCTTTTCCAAGCTTGTCAACTACCGCAAGTGAACCGCTACTTGCGATATATCTGTCTATAACATCAAGATTTTCAACCGGCAAGAGAAGTCTATCTTCTCCTTGATACTCAATCTGCACAAAATCTCTAGTAGAGCCCAAAACCTTGCTATTTGTCAAACCTTTAAAGATGCCTATGCCATAGTTTTCATGCACCACATAATCACCGCTTTTAAGCTCATCAAGCAGTATTGTCGCTTTTCTTCTCCTCTTTTTCTTTGTATGCCTGTTAAGAGATACGATGATTTCATCATCACTCATGATATTTACGATTAGTGGACTAGATTCGTATCTGAACTCTTTTGGATTCAATCCTGCTTGTTTTAAAAGCACCTCATTTCTTGCCAAAATCCTCTTCTTTTTATCTTTATGAAATTCAAAAAAGTTTGACAAAGAGGATATCTCTATTGGTTTATAAATGGATGCTTTTGGTAGAATATCTACAGAAGAAAACTTATCTTTTGCGGTTTTATCAAAAAGTGCTATCTCCTCTATCTCATTTGATAAATCTCTAGCAAAACAGGTTTTAAAACTCTTTAGATACTCTTTGCCCTCACTACCTAAACCCCATAAACCCAAAGAGTGTATATCTTTTTCAAAGCTATCGCTTTGTATCTCCTCTATGCGCTTTCGCATCTCTTTATATTTTTGTTCATCAAGTGAAAAGATTGCCGGATATATCTCTATGCTTTCTAACTCTTCTTTATAGCTTTTTTGAGTCTCACACTCAAACTCTCTGATACTTTCAACTTCATCATCAAACAAAGATATCCTAATGGGCTTTGTTAGATTATTTGGAAATATATCGATAATATCTCCACGAAAAGAGATCTCTCCTATTCCCTCAACAACATCAACTACCCTATATCCCCAATAGAATAACTCTTCCTTAAGGGATTGTATATCAACCCTTGAGGCAAACTCTATGATTTTTGTCTTAAATAGCTCTTTGTTTGGCAATGGAGTTAAAACTGTGCGAATTGGAGCTAAAAGTATCTTTTTTGTGCTTTTATCTCTATAATATCTACTTAAAGTTGAAAACAGTTTGGTTAATTCAACAGAGTATGGAAGTAAATCAGCTCCATAACTTACTCTTAAATCAGGCAAAATATAACTCTTTACACCTGCTAATTCAACTGCCTGAGAAGCTAAAAAAGCCTCTTTGTCATCTTTGAGGCAGAGTAGCTCTATATCTGTTTTACTCTCTTTAAAGTATTCATAACATATAGCTTGTATCAGTTTATATCTCCTCTTTCAAAAAAGTCTCTACCACAGCAAATGAACCAAAGACGAGATACTCTCTGTCTTTTTCAACCTTAGAAAATTTAGAAAATTCTATACTCTTTTCTTTGCAAAATTTCTCTATCTCCTCACTTGCCATACCTCGTTGATTTTCGACCTCCAAAAGCTCCAATCTTAAGATAACAGGCTTTAAAATAGATATGATTTTTCTATATTCTTTGTCTTTAAAGCTATTGTAAATAAGTATAATTTTTCTATCTTTAAAGTGATTTTTTAGAACTTTAGCTGCCATGATATTGTGTCCAACATCTATGGTTATACCATCTCGTATCTTTTGACATCTTCCATTTAGGGAAGATATTTTTAGTTCATCCAAATCGATATCAAATCCCAAAAGTTTAGCAGAAGCAAAAGCAGTTTGTAAATTTATCTCTTGAAAAAGGGGCATATTAGCCTGTTTTATCAATTTTTTTATCTTTTTTTCTTCGCTTAAAGTACATACATCTTGAGCAAAAAAGAGTTTGGCTTTTTTTCGCTCACTTATCTCTTTTGCTATATCATAAACAGCCTCATCATATTGTTTTGATAGCAAAACATAATCCATAATGCTCTCTATCTTAGTTCTTGCTATCTCTTCTATACTCTCGCCTAAAAAATTGGCATGATCATACCCAATAGGAGTGATTATGCTTAAAATCTTTGGAAAAACAGTAGTAGCATCGTACTCTCCGCCAAGTCCAGCCTCTAGTACAACAAAATCACACCTCTTTGAAAAAATCAGCATGGCTAAAAAAGTTGTATATTCAAAGTAGGATAGAGTATTCTTAAACTCATCATTTAGCAATTCTTGCAACTCTACATGTACAGAGTGGAGAGTTACATCATCTATGTCTTTTCCGTTTAACCAAATTCTCTCATTAAATTTAAAAATATGCGGTGATGTATAATGTCCGACAGAAAAACCTTGCCTCAAAAGCATATCGGCTAGAAATCTACCAGTGCTACCTTTACCGTTAGTTCCTACTATCTGTATAATTTTTGGTAACTTAAAGAAGCTTTTTATACTCTCATAAGCCCTTGGCATCCTTGTATAGTCTATCTTGCTATAATAGAGTGGCTTATCTCTAAGATATCCGTCTAATGTCATGAAAAATCAGGCAGCACCCTGTTTCTTCCGGACTCTTTTGCCTTATATACCATCTTGTCTGCTGCTTCCACTGCATCTTTTAGAGAGCTTTGTTTGCTTCTTTGAGACAATCCACAACTTACTGTGATCTTAATGCGCTCGTCTTTATAGATAAACTTATATGACTCGATAATTCCCCTAATCTTATTGGAAAAATAAAACGCCTGCTCTAGGTTGATATTTGGCAATATAATCAAAAATTCCTCTCCCCCATATCTTCCTACAAAATCTGTCTGTCTGACATATTTATTCAGTATTTTTCCAATATTTGCAAGAATTACATCTCCTGCTTCATGACCATATGTATCATTTACCATTTTAAAGTGGTCTATATCAAGAAAGCACAAGGAGTAGTCTGTCTTATATCTCTCAAATGCATCTTCTACTTTCTTTAACTCTTGTTCAAGCGCCCTTTTTGTAGCAGCATGAGTTAAAAAATCCTCTTTTACCTCTTTTCTAGCAATAACCAAAGCTTTCTCAAGACTTTTTACTCTAGTATGAAGAGTTTTAATAGTTTTTTGGTCTTGTCTCATTTTGCCCGAGAGACTTTTTGTCTCAGCCTCTAGTGAAGTTGCTATATAAACCAACTTTTTTTGAACTGCTTCAAAACTATCTTTAGAAAAATTTATACCTTCTAGATCTTTTTTGATACTAACAACTTGCTTGTTGCTTAATTCGCTACTATCTATAAGAGAAAAGAGTCTTTTATTTATCTCATCTAGTATCTTATCTAGTGTTGAAACTTTATTCTTCACCTCTTCCTTATCTAAATCCATCCTTTTCTTAATAAAATATCTAACTTCATCTTGCATAGCTTTTGTGCCGAGTGAAGATGGATCGTTCCTAAGTTTGTCTGATATATTGGCTAAATCATCATTTATACTTGAAGCAATAGAGGGTGCAAGACTCGCCACCACTAAAGGAGCTAGACTGGCATATATCTTGCTTTCATCCTCTTTTTGCAGAATTTTAACTATATCTTTAACCATTTTATCTAAATCATTCTTATTAATATGGCCATAAATATCGAGTTGATTTAAAAAATTATCATCATAGCTTGTCACAAAATCAAACCACTTATCTTTTAGCATATCTATGGATTGCAAATTTTGGCTAAAGTCCAATCTTGAAAGTGAAGAGTTTGCCAACTCTCTTGCTTTTTTATCATGCAATAGTGCAACGCTCTGCAAAACTCTTTTAGATAAAAGAACTAAAGAGTTGATAATTTTAGTACTATCACTCTCGTTTGCTTTATTTATCTTTGTGATTAAAAATGTAAGAAGTTCATCTATGGTACTGACTTTAAATTTTTCTAAATCCTGCTGAATCTTCGTATCTAATTTTTTTGTAAACTTCTCTATTTTTCTACAATCTTCTACCAATACGCCTCTTTTTTTTGCAACTATACAAAAATATTTACTATAGTTATCTGGTGTAAGATTTAGATTTTTTTTTCTCAAAGTCTCTATAGTGTCTTTGATAATTTCATTTACAGTACTTGCCATATCATATCCTTTTTTACTCAAGATAAATTTTTATAACTCTCTTACGAGCCCTATTTTTACCATTTTTTTTCATAATACCCATGATGGAAATTTTAGATATTATCTCATTTATCGCATCACTTGAAGCATTTTTTATAGCTTCAAATCTTTTTGTATCAGAGATAACACTATTTGCCTCAATAGGAAAATCAAACTCACCTATTGTTGAAAATTTCTTCTCTAAGCCTTTGTCTGTCTTAAAACTTGATTTTAGTATGACTCTAGTCTTGTAAGCTATAACATATCCATCTCTATCATATACAGTCGGTGTAAAGCTAACAGAGCCAATGCTAACTATAAGATTTGTGTCTGCACTTTTTTTATCACTCAGTTTTGCTCCAAACCTACCAACAACTGCTTCATTTACGGCATCTTTTATCAAAACACTGTTTTTAGGATCTTTTCTGCTTATTTTTGCATCTACATGTATATTCTCTCCAAGCACTCTTTTTGTGTAAAATGAACTTGGTTTATAACCACATCCAAAGATCACAAAGGGAAGTAGAAAATATACTATTTTCATCTACTTGACCACTAAATTTATCAGCTTATTTGGGATATATATCTCTTTTACGATACTCTTTCCCTCTAGCCATTTTGATACTTCATCTTTTGCAAGTGTTATTATCTCATCTTTTTGCAACTGGATATCTACCTCCACTTGGGCTCTTTTCTTGCCATTTACAGTTATAGCCAAGGAGATACTCTCCTCTTTGAAAACTTCCTCTTTTAACTCTATTTTACCAAAGTTCTTTAAACCAAAAAGCTTGTCACTTATCTCCCAACAAATATGAGGAATTATAGGCTCTAGTATATTTGAGAGTATATAGTAGCCTTCACTCCACACATCTGCGTCTTTTTGTTGATTTAGAGCATTTAAGGCTTCCATTGAAGCTGCTATGAGAGTATTAAAAGTGTATGAGCCTCTGTATATTTCATTTGATTTTTTTAGTGCCTCATAAACCTTTTTTCTAGCATATTTTGACTCTTTAGATAGTTTTGAGTGCTCAATCTGCGGTAACTCTTCACAACTGTTTGCTTCATCAACTCTAGTGGCAAATCTCTTTATAAACTTAAAAGCCCCCTCAACTGCACTATCATTCCACTCTAACTCTTTTTGAGGAGGAGCCGCAAAGAGTATAAAAAGTCTTGCCGTATCTGCTCCATATCTTTTGATAATCTCATCTGGATCAACGGTATTGCCTTTTGACTTACTCATCTTCGAGCCATCTTTGAGTACCATACCTTGAGTCAATAGATTTTTAAAAGGTTCACTGCTACTTTGCATGCCCATATCTCTTAAAACTTTTGTAAAAAATCTTGAATACAAAAGGTGAAGTATAGCATGCTCAATTCCACCAACATACTGATCAACACTCATCCAATAATCACTGCTTCTTTTATCAAACGGTTCATCTCTCCACAAAGATGGATCAGTAGTATATCTCAAAAAGTACCAGCTTGACTGAATAAATGTATCCATAGTATCAGTCTCTCTTAATGCATCAATACCACATTTAGGACATTTTGTATATTTCCAAGTCGGATGAGTCTGCAAAGGATTTCCCTCTCCGGTTATCTCTATATCATCAGGAAGTGTGATAGGTAGATTTTCTACTGCCTCAGGCACCAATCCACACTCTTTACAGTGTACCATGGGTATAGGAGCACCCCAATATCTTTGTCTGCTTATACCCCAGTCTCTTAATTTATAATTTACAACTTTTTTACCGATACCATTATCTTCAAAGTATTTGATTATCGCTTTTTTACCCTCATCACTGCTAAGTCCACTAAAATCTCCGGAATTTACCATATATCCATACTCTGTTGTGGCACAATTTCCATCAAACTCTTGCTTTTTATTTTCTATACTTTGAATGATAGGCAAATCATATTTTTTAGCAAATTCAAAATCTCTCTCATCATGTGCAGGAACCGCCATAACAGCACCACCACCATACTCAATCAAGACAAAATTTGCTACCCAGAGGGGAACTTTTTTCTTCGTAAGTGGATGAATGACATCAAGTTTGAGATAGAGACCCTCTTTATCAACCATCGTTTTATCTCTTGCACTAAGAGCCTGCATATCTTTTATCTTTTTTATCTTCTCATCACTTAAAAGTTTATGCTCTACCAAATACTTAACTATTGCGTGCTCCGGTGCTAAAGCTGAGTAACTTACACCATAAATCGTATCTGGTCTTGTTGTGAAAACTTTAAATTTGTCAAAATTACCATCCAATTTCTTTTTAGACTCATCGCTTAGGCTAAAATCAAACTCCAACCCTTCACTTCTTCCTATCCAATTTTCTTGCATAGTTAAAACCTGTGACGGCCACCCTTTTTCCAAAGTTTTTAAATCATCAAGTAATTCTTGAGCATATTGGGTAATTTTCAGATAGTAACCCGCCATATCTTTTTGAGTTACTTCATTATCACATCTCCAGCATTTGCCATCCTCAACCTGCTCATTTGCTAAAACAGTTTGACAAGTTTCACACCAATTTAAAGATGCACTCTTTTGATAAACCAAACCTTTTTTAAACATATCTATGAAGATTTTTTGCTCATGCTTCGTATAGAGTGTATCGCTTGTAGCAAACTCTCTTTTTTGCGAAAAAGAGAGTCCAAGAGAGTTTAACTCTCTTTTCATATAGTCAATATTTTCATAAGTCCATTTTTTAGGGTGAGTTCTGTTTTTGATAGCTGCATTCTCCGCAGGCATACCAAAAGAGTCCCAGCCGATAGGGTGAAGAACATTATATCCCTCTTTGCGATTAAATCTCGCTATTGCATCGCCGATACTATAATTTCTGACATGTCCCATATGTATCTTTCCACTAGGGTACGGAAACATACTTAAGACATACTTCTTTTCTTTACTAAAATCATCACTTGGCTCAAATGAGTCGTGTTCTAGCCAATACTTTTGCCACTTTTTTTCTATTTGTGAAACATTATATTCCATTCTCTCTCCGATTAAAATTCTTCTCTTGTTTTTGCAGCTTCTATCAATACTAAAGATATAGAAAATAGATTTGCTATGATAGCTCCTATGGCAAATGCTATCGCCATCCTCACATTTCCATTAATTTCAAACATTATATATGCGGGAATTAAGTGTAAATCCGCCACGAGTGAACTTGCAAAGAGTTCAGCTGATAGGATATTTTTAACTCCGATTTTCAGTAGTGTGGATATAATATTTATACTAGCAGCTATAAAGAGGGCTGTTCCGTTGTCTTCATAAAGAAAACCGGCTGTTGTAGTCAGACTCATCAATGCAAAAAATATGTATATTACTTTTCCCCAATCCATAGCTCTACCTCCTAAAAAGTGTCAGCCAAAAAGGCTGACTTTTTTCTATACCAAACCTTTTTCGTACTGTGCTCTCATCTTCTCTTTTTCTATTCTTCTCTTCTCTTTTGCAATTTGCTTATCTTTATACTCTCTTAGATTGAATCCTAGCCATTTAAGCATAGGAGATGCGACAAAAACAGAACTGTAAGTTCCAACTATTATACCTACCAATAGTGTAAAACTAAAGCTGTATATAATCTCTCCTCCGAGTAAAAAGAGTGTCAATACAACAAAAAATGTTGTCAAAGATGTAAGTATAGTTCTTGAGAGTGTTTTAGAAACAGAGTCGTTTATAACATTAAAAAGATTCATATCTTTTGTATCTCCAATCCCCTCTCTAATCCTATCGAAAACAATAATTGTATCATTCAGGGAGTACCCAAGTAGAGTCAAAAGGGCAGCTAATACATCAAGGTTAAAATCTACTTGAAAAAGCGCAATCGCCCCCATAGCGATAGAGACATCATGAACCAATGCTATAACCGAAGCCAAAGCAAATCTCCACTCAAATCTAAATCCTACATAGATCAAGATAGCAAGTATAGACATCACCATAGCCATTATACCCTTCTCTCGAAGTTCACCTCCGACTTTTGGTCCAACAATATCGACTCTTCTTATCTCAAAATTACCAGTGCCTTTTAGAAGATTTTTTATCTTGTCTCCGGCATCTGTGCTTACATTTCCACTCGTTGTTGCAAAACGGATTACTATCTCATCAGGTGAGCCAAATTCGGTGATAGTAGCATTTGCAAATGCTTTATCTTTTACGATAGATTCTCTTATTTTTTTGATAGGAGCTTTTTTATCGTATTTTACCTGTACAACAGTTCCGCCTGAAAAATCAATGCCGTAGTTTAAGCCTTTTGTATATAAAAAGAAGTATGAAGCAAGCATCAGAATAAGTGAAATTGATATAAAAATATTACTTTTTCCCATAAAATCATAGGTTTTATCTTTTGAAAATATCTGCATTACTTACTCCTCTTTGTGCCAAACCAAAATGACAATCGTTTACTTCTTTCAATTGTTGGCATTAGATACTGATAAATTCCATGTGTTCCTAAAATTGCTGTCAACATGGAAGCTAAAATACCTATACTCATAGTAACTGCAAATCCTTTGATAGGACCTGTTCCATAAGCGTAAAGTACGACTGCTGCTATAAGCGTAGTGATATTTGCATCTAAAATAGCACTCATGGCATTTGCATATCCCTTTTCAACTGCTTGAGCTACACTTTTACCTTCCCGAAATAGTTCCCTTATCCGCTCATTAATAATAACATTGGCATCAACTGCCATACCGACTGTCAGAACGATACCTGCCATACCCGGTAAGGTCAAAGTTGCACCAAAAAGAGACATAATGGCTATAACCAAAAATAGGTTAACAAGTAGAGCAACATCTGCAATCAATCCAGCCATACCATAGTAAACTATCATAAATAAAAATACTAAAACAAAACCGGTGATAAGTGCTAACATGCTGGCTTTTATACTATCAGCCCCTAGACTTGGTCCTACACTTCTTTTTTCAAGCAATTTCACAGGAGCCAAAAGTGCACCACTCCTAAGAGCAATAGCCACATCATGAGCCTCTTTCACTGTAAAACCTCCACTTATCTGACCACTTCCTCCACCTATTCTCTCTCTGATAACAGGGGCAGAATAGACGATATTGTCAAGTACGATTGCAAGATGATTTCCAACATTTTTAGCTGTAAAGTCACCAAATATCTTGGCTCCCTCACTATTTAGTGTAAAGTTGATAACAGGCTGGTTCATATTGCTAAAGCCTACTTTTGCATCTGTCAGCATACTACCATCTAGTATAGGCACACTTTTTACTATATGTTTTATCTTTGGAGTTCTAGAATCTGGCAAAATCACATCGCCATAACTGGCAGCTTCATCTTCACTCATAGTGTTTGCCTGATCTGCTCGCTTTTCGTCTATCGCCATTAGCTGAAGATGTGCAGCTTTTGCTATAAGCTCCCTTGCTCTTTTTTCCTGCTCAATTGTTTTTATACCCGGAAGTTCAACGAGTATCTTGTCAACTCCCTGCTTAGCTACATTTGGTTCACTGAGTCCAAACTGATCAAGTCTGTTTCTTATGGTTTCAACTGCTTGCGAGATAGCAAATTTTTTGGTTGCAGCTTTCTCTTTATCACTTAAACTCAAAACATAAGAGAGTTTATCTTTTTTAACTTGAATACCTGGAATTTTATCGATCATGGTATCTAGATTTTTCTCTTCATCTCCGTCTAAAAGTGTAAATGATACTAAATCATCCTTTACTCTTAGATCATCTATAACTATGTCATTATTGTCCGTAAAAAACTTTATACTTGAAGCGATTGATTTCATCTTTGATTTTATAGCTTCATCAGTCTTTACACCTAGAAGCATATGCAAACCACCTTGAAGATCAAGTCCCAAGGATATCTTGGCACCTTTATCGGTTTGCAAAAAGGTTGGCAAAGAGAAGCCAACCCCAAATACAATTGCAATGAAAAAAATCACCAAGCGGTAATTTAATCCACCTTTACTCATCTATTTTCTTTGCTATATACTCTTTTGAGATTTTAACAGTTACTTCATTATTAAGTGAAACTTTGATAAAATTCTCTTCTGGCTTAACAACTTGACAAATAAGTCCACCATTTGTGATAACCTTGTCTCCCTTCTTGAGACCTGCGATCATATCCTTGTGTTGCTTTGCTTGTTTTTGTTGAGGCCTTATAACCAAAAAATAAAAAATCGCGAAAAGTACGATCAATGGTAATAACGAAGTCAACATATTTGAACCGCCTTGCATGTAAATCCTTTTATGTAAAAATTTTAAGAGATTATTTTACCATTTCTTACATAATAAAAGGCTTTGTTATAGCTTTTTGCCTATCTGTTTTCATATATCTTGGATATTTTCATATATATTTGAAATTATTAAACTCAGTATTTGCCATATTGGGTTTTTATCTGTTACTCAAAGCAAACAAATATGAATTTTTTTGGGGTGGATTTTTTATAGGTATCTTTTGGTTTTACTGGATAAGCCTTAGTTTTAGATACTACCATCTAGACTTTTTAATCCCTTTTGTGATTATCGGTATCGCCCTTATTTATGGATTTATCTTTAGGGTAATAGCAATTTTTGATAACACATGCATTAAAGCTGTTTTGATTTTTTCGCTCAGTTTTTTTTCTCCATTTGGATTTAACTGGCTCAAACTGGAATTAAGCCTGATTGATAGTTATTTTAATACACAAATTCTTTTTTATGCGCTATTCTTAATTGGGATGGTCTTACTTAACAGATTGCCAAAACGATATAAACTCTTGTCTTTGATATTTTTTATCTTTTGTTTATACCAACCTTCACTAAAAACTGAAAAGATACCTCTACATGTAGAGATAATAAAATCAAATATCAATCAAGATAATAAATGGAATCCTAAGTTTGAAAAGAGCTTGGTGAAACAAAATTTTAGAGATATATTTGATGCTATTTCAAAAAAATATGATTTAATCATACTACCAGAGAGCGCTTTTCCGCAATATCTAAACCTACACCCAGATGAGATAGAAAAATTAAAAAACATCTCCAAAAAAATTTCAATAGTAACCGGCGGGCTAACTTATCAAAACCATAAAATCTACAACTCTTCATACTTTTTTGAAAATGGAAATATGCAAATCGCCCATAAAATCACACTTGTACCCTTTGGTGAGGAGATACCGCTTCCTGATTTTTTAAACAAATTTATAAATAAGATATTTTTTAACTCTGCAAGTGATTATTCCAAAGCCAAAACTCCACAAAACTTTGACATAAAAGGGATAAAATTCAGAAGTGCCATCTGCTTTGAAGCAACAACAGACAAACTCTTCAAAAACACTCCAAAAAGAATGATAGCCATCAGCAATAACGCCTGGTTCAAACCCTCAATCGAACCAACTCTGCAACATCTACTGCTTAGATTTTATGCCAAAAGATACGATACCACCATATATCATAGCGCAAATGGTGGTATCAGTGGGGTTATCAATCCCCGTTAAGATTCTCTTTTTTCATCTGTTAATTTATCTAACAAATCAAATAACTCATTTGAATCTTTTTCTATACTATCAAATAATTTTTTTACCTCTTCTGCTCTTTGGACTACATCATTAGACTTTAGAATAGAAGCTACTTTAATCACATCATCATGCACAGCTTTATGTGGTCTTAACACATTCATGTAACCTTTATATGCGTCTAATTCTTGCTTTCCTTCGTCACTATACCATTTGCCAAATCTGCAAGTACTTGCATCTGCCGGATTGAAGCTTATATCTTCTTTGAAAGTAGCTAAATATCCTTTTGTTTTAAAAACAATATGGTCTATTTTTGCAAGTGTCATTTGGAGCTCATGTGCAACAAATTCGTTTTTAACTTTAGTAGCTTTTGAGTTCTCTATAAGATGACTTAAAGTTTGTGTAAACTCTTCTAATTTTTGCGATGATGAAGTGGTATAATTCTGGGTTTTTTCACTACTTTCTAACATAGCATTTGAATTTTGCCTCAAAATATTTATATTCATTTCAACTTCTTGCGTAGCTTTCTGAGTTCTCTCGGCAAGTTTTCTAACTTCATCAGCAACTACAGCAAAACCTCTCCCGTGTTCACCGGCTCTTGCTGCCTCTATAGCTGCATTTAGAGCCAATAAATTTGTTTGATCAGATATATCTTTGATAAGTGCTATAACATTGCTTATTTCATCCACATTTTGATTCAATTGTTCTGAATTTTCTTTTGCCCCATGCATCATTTCAACTATTTCATTTATATTTTCAACTATCTCATTTGTATTTTTTTGGACATCTTGAAC